>NZ_JBSGTR010000086.1:0-16517 GCF_053607505.1 Rhodococcus sp. NPDC055112 | reverse complement strand
TCATCGGCACACTGTTGAGTTCTCAAAGAACACGCACACACCATCACCACCAAGAAACACGTTCTCGGCCGCTCCGGGGCAACTGTTCCAGCCTAGCTCATCGAAGCCTCCCGGTCAAAACCGGGCTGAGTGATCAAGCAAGCTTTGGGATTGTCTGGCGCCTTCGTCCAACCTCGTGTCCCTGGCCTCTCGGCCGGGTCGGTGTCCGTGTCGCTCTGACTCGACAAAAGTTACGCGGCGACGAACGCTGTGGCAAATCGCCATGTCGCGGCCCGTTCGGCCCGGAAGTTGCCAGGTCAGCGGGCTCGACCAGGCTGCCGAACGGCATTTTCGGGGGAAATCGATCGTTGTGACGCCGGACACTCTCGGTGCTCCCCCGGCTGCGACGGCTCGATCAGCCCGCCGCGGCCGGGGCAGGCACCCGTTCGATCACGCCACCGAGATCCGTCAGGTTCTCGACGAATCTCGGGTATCCACGATCGATGTGGAAGACGTCGTGGACCTCGGTGACACCGTCCGCCACCAGGCCGGCCAGCACCAGGCCTGCACCGGCCCGGATGTCCGAGGACCACACCGGCGCGCTCGAGAGCTGCGGGATCCCGCGGACCACCGCGTGATGTCCGTCGGTGCGGGCATCGGCGCCGAGCCGGATCATCTCCTCGACGAACCGGAAGCGCGCCTCGAAGACGTTCTCGGTGATCATCGATGTCCCGTCCGCGACGGCGGCCAGGCCGATCGCCATCGGCTGCAGGTCGGTCGGGAATCCCGGGTACGGCAGGGTCGCGTAGTTCACCGCGGTGGGGCGGCCCTCCTGCACGATCCGGAATCCGTCGGACTCCATCGTGACCTGCGAGCCCGCGGACCGGAGCTTGTCGAGCACGAGCGAGAGGTGCTTCGGGTTGACCCCGCGCACCCGCACATCGCCCCGGGTCATCGCGGCCGCGATCCCCCACGTCGCCGCGACGATCCGATCACCGATCACCCGATGGGTGGTCGGCTGCATGGACTTGACGCCCCGAATGGTCAGCGTCGTGGAACCGGCGCCCTCGATCTGGGCGCCCATCCGCCTGAGCATGTTGCACAGATCCACGATCTCGGGTTCGCGTGCGGCGTTGTCGATGACGGTCTCGCCCTTGGCCAGCACCGCGGCCATCAGGATGTTCTCGGTGGCACCGACCGACGGGAACGCCAAGCGGATGGTGGCGCCGTGCAGGTCGTCCGCCTCCGCCACCACGCACCCGTGCTGGATCTCGCTGCGAGCGCCGAGCAACTCCAGTCCGGACTGGTGCATGTCCAGCGGACGCGACCCGATCGCGTCACCACCGGGGAGCGCGACCACGGCGCGTCTGCACCTCGCAACCAGGGGCCCGAGGACGCATACCGATGCGCGGAACTGGGTAACTGCCGGGAAGTCGGCGTGGTACTTCGGCTCGGCAGGCGTCGTGATGCGCGCCTCGTCCCCCTCGAGCACCACCTCACAGCCGAGTCCGCGCAGTACCTCCGCCATCAGCGGGACGTCGAGGATATCCGGGCAGTTGGTGATGGTGGTCGTGCCCTCCGCCAGGAGGGCAGCCGCCATCAACTTCAGGACGCTGTTCTTCGCGCCGCCCACCGAGACCTCACCCGTCAGCCTGTTGCCGCCGGTGACAAGAAAGCGTTCACTCACAGTGCGACAGCCTAGTCAGCCGCGACCGGGTCCCGACCGCGAGCGGTCCCGATTCGATCTGCACGAGCGGTACCGTGACGTCATGTCCGTACACCTGACCCGCATCTACACCCGTACCGGCGACGACGGGACCACCGGTCTGAGCGACTTCTCGCGGGTGTCGAAGAACGACCCGCGGCTGATCGCGTACGCGGACTGCGACGAGGCCAACGCGAGCCTGGGCGTAGCGCTCGCCCTCGGGCAGCCGGGGCCCGAGTTCGTCGACGTGCTGCGTCAGATCCAGAACGACCTCTTCGACGCGGGCGCGGACCTGTCCACCCCGGTTGTCGCGGATCCGAAGTACCCGCCGCTGCGGGTCACCGCCGGCTACATCGAGCGACTCGAGGGCTGGTGCGACGAGTACAACGAGCCGCTGGCGCCGCTGAACTCCTTCATCCTCCCCGGCGGCACCGCCCTGGCGGCGCTCCTGCACGTGGCGCGGACCGTGGTGCGACGCGCCGAAAGATCCGCATGGGCGGCGGTGGACGCCTCCCCCGAGGACACCAGTGTGCTGCCCGCCAAGTACCTCAACCGCCTCTCCGACCTGCTGTTCATCCTGAGCCGGGCGGCGAATCCCGAGGGCGACGTGCTGTGGAAGCCGGGCGCGGGCGGCACCGAATCCGCGGACGGGCACTGAAACGAGAAAAGACCCCGGCGATGAGCCGGGGTCTGGAGGTACTGGGCGTCAGGCCGGACGGCCACGCATGGAGCGCCCCGAGGGACGCGATTCCACCCAGGACAGGAACGCGGTGAGGGCGCCGGAATCGAGCGCCACCTCGTAGCCGTGATCGCCGTCCTGCACCGACAGGATCACGATCTCGTCGGTCATGATGTCGAACTCGGTGTCGCGGGGCCCGCGCCGATCCCCCACCTCGATGCCCTGCCTGCTGATCCGCGAGTCGGGTCCCGGCCGCAGGCTGGAGAGCTTGTAGAAGACGAGGTCCTCCTCGCCGTACCGGATCACACCGTGCCGCCAGCCCTGGCCCGCGGCCGCGGGGGTGGTCCGGACGATCGCCGCGGTGCCGCCGCGGCGCAGTACCCCCAAGCGATACACGAAAGCCGCGACGAGCGCCGCGAGCAGGACAACCAGAACGAAAAGAACTGTCACTCCGGTTGTCACTGCTCGTCGGCCTTGCTCGTCGCGGCTATCGGGGTACCGGTCAGGCGCGCTCGACGGCGCGGAGCTGACCCTTGGCGATCGCGATCGCCTCGAGATCCTCGGTCGTCTCAGCCAGGACCGCCTTGGCGGCCTCGACATCGACGTCGCCCGCGAAGTCCGCGGACTCCGCCAGGATCGTGACGGTGGTGCCCGTCACCGAGAGGAAGCCACCGTGCACCGCGGCGACGACGCGCTCGCCGTCGGCGGTGGTGATGGCGACCACGCCTGCCTCGATCAGCTGGCCGAGGACCGGCTCATGTCCGTACATGATGCCGATCTCGCCCTCGGTGGTCTGAGCGCTGACGAGCGTCGCCGAACCCGACCACAGCCGCTGCTCGACGGCAACCAGCTCAACAGTCATCTCAGCCATTGTCGACTACTTCCCGGCGATCTTCTTGGCAGCGGCCTCGACGTCGTCGAGTCCACCGCAGCTGTTGAACGCCTGCTCGGGCAGGTGATCGAACTCGCCCTTGCAGACGCGGTCGAACGCCTCGATGGTGTCGCGCAGCGGCACCACGGAACCGGCCTCACCCGTGAACTTCTCGGCCACGATGAAGTTCTGGCCGAGGAACTTCTGGATACGGCGCGCGCGGCCGACGAGGATCTTGTCCTCTTCCTGCAGCTCGTCCATACCGAGGATGGCGATGATGTCCTGCAGTTCCTTGTACTTCTGCAGGATCCGCTTGACCTCGTTCGCGACGCGGAAGTGCTCCGCACCGACGATGCCGGGCTCGAGGATGCGCGAGGTCGACGTCAGCGGGTCCACAGCGGGGTAGATACCCATCTGCGAAATCGGACGCGAGAGCTCGGTGGTCGCATCGAGGTGCGCGAAGGTGGTCGCGGGCGCCGGGTCGGTGTAGTCGTCGGCGGGGACGTAGATCGCCTGCAGCGAGGTGATCGAACGGCCACGGGTCGAGGTGATGCGCTCCTGGAGCTCACCCATCTCGTCCGCCAGCGTCGGCTGGTAACCCACGGCGGAGGGCATACGACCCAGCAGGGTCGAGACCTCGGAGCCGGCCTGCGTGAAACGGAAGATGTTGTCGATGAAGAGCAACACGTCCTGGTTCTGCACATCGCGGAAGTACTCCGCCATGGTCAGCGCCGACAGGGCGACGCGCATACGCGTTCCCGGCGGCTCGTCCATCTGACCGAACACAAGGGCGGTGTCCTGGAGAACGCCCATCTCGGCCATTTCGAGGTGGAGGTCCGTGCCCTCACGGGTGCGCTCACCGACGCCTGCGAACACCGAGGTGCCGGAGAACTCGCGGGCGATACGGGTGATCATCTCCTGGATCAGAACGGTCTTGCCGACACCGGCACCACCGAACAGACCGATCTTGCCGCCCTTGACGTACGGGGTGAGCAGATCGATGACCTTGATGCCGGTCTCGAGGATCTCGGTCTTGCCCTCGAGCTGATCGAAGGCGGGGGGCTTGCGGTGGATGCCCCACTGCTCGCCGTCGCGACCGAGGCCCGGGGTGTCGAGGCAGTCACCGAGGGCGTTGAACACGTGGCCCTTGACGACGTCACCGACGGGAACCGAGATCGGCTTGCCGGAGTCGACGACCGCCGCGCCGCGGACCAGGCCGTCGGTCGGCTGCATCGAAATGGTGCGCACCAGGTTGTCGCCCAGGTGCTGCGCCACCTCGAGGGTCAGCGTCTTCGCGACCGTCGGCAGAGTGACCTCTGCGTTCAGCGCGTTGAACAGGGAGGGAACGGCGCCACGCGGGAACTCAACGTCCACAACGGGACCGATGACCCGCACGACCCGGCCGGACGTGGTGCCCGAGCCGTTCGCGTTGGTTTGGGTTACTGCTGCGGTCATGTGTCTAGTCACTTCCTGCGCTCGAGGCGAGCGCATTAGCGCCACCGACGATCTCGCTGATTTCCTGGGTGATCTGGGCCTGGCGAACCTGGTTGGCCTGGCGGCTCAGGGTGTTCACCAGCTCGTTTGCGTTGTCCGTTGCCGCCTTCATGGCGGTACGACGTGAAGCCGACTCCGAGGCCGCCGCATCGAGCAGCGAGGAGTAGATCCGGGTGCTGATGTACTTCGGCAGCAGCGCCGAGAGCAGCGTCCCGGCCTCCGGCTCGAAGTCGTACTGCGCCGTCGGATTGGCACCGTTCGAATCGGAGAGCATGTCCTCCCCGAGCTCGAAGTTCTCGTCCTTGTACTCGACCTCGAGCGGAGCCATGCGCCGGACCTCCGGCGTCTGGGTCAGCATCGACACGAAGCGGGTGTAGACGATGTGCAGTTCGTCAACGCCCTCGACCGTGCCCTCGCCGTTGTACGCGGCAACCTCGGCGCCCGACCCGGCCATGAACAGCTCGACCAGGTGCCGGCTCGCCTTGGCGGCATCCGCGTAACCCGGCTGCTGAGAGAACCCGGTCCAGGCGCCCTTCAGATCGCGGTCACGGAAGGTGTAGTACGTCAGGCCCTTTGCGCCCATCGCGTACAGCACCGGCTCCTTGCCCTCGGAGCGCAGCAGCTGGATCAGCTCCTCCGCCTCCTTGAGGACGTTGGAGTTGTAGCCGCCGCACATACCGCGGTCGCTGGTGACGACCAGCACGGCAGCCCGCTTGGGCTCCGGCCGCTCGTTCAGCAGCGGGTGGTCGAGCGACCCGGAGGCGCTCGCCAACGCGGAGAGCACCTTGGTGATCTCCTCGGCGTAGGGCTTCGACGCCGCAACCCTGGCCTGAGCCTTGGTGATGCGGGAGGTCGCGATCAGCTCCTGCGCCTTGGTGATCTTCTTGGTCGAGTTGACTGACTTGATACGTGAGCGCAGTTCGCGCAGGCTTGCCATCTACTCAGTCACACTCCCTTCCCACGAGATTCCGACACGGCAGTCACGCTCACTTGCTGACGTGCTTGCGAGTGACGGAAACCTGCTCCTGGCTGACCTCGTTCGCGCCGAGTGCCGAGGCCTCGGCCTCGTTGACCACGCGGCTGCCGTCGGAGGCGATGAAGCCTTCCTTGAACTTGTCGGTCGCGGCCTTGAGGTCGGCGATCGAGTTCTCGTCGAGGGCCTTGCCGCCCTTGATGGACTCGTAGACCGAGCCCGCGTTGCGGTGCAGGTCCTCGAGCAGCTCGGACTCGAAGCGGCGGACGTCGCCGACCGGCACCGAGTCGAAGATGCCTTCGCCAGCGAGGTAGATCGAGACGATCTGGTCCTCGACGGCGATCGGGGAGTACTGGTCCTGCTTGAGCAGCTCGACGAGACGCTGTCCACGCTCGAGCTGTGCCTTGGAGGCGTCGTCCAGGTCGGAGGCGAAGGCCGAGAAGGCCTCCAGCTCACGGAACTGGGCCAGCTCGAGACGGAGCGAACCGGAGACCTTCTTCATGCCCTTGGTCTGCGCGGCGCCACCGACTCGGGAAACCGAGATACCGACGTTGATCGCCGGGCGGATGCCCTTGTTGAACAGGTCGGACTCGAGGAAGACCTGACCGTCGGTGATGGAGATGACGTTGGTCGGGATGTAGGCCGAGACGTCGTTTGCCTTGGTCTCGATGATCGGCAGTGCGGTCAGCGAACCGCCGCCGAGCTCGTCGGAGAGCTTGGCCGAACGCTCCAGCAGACGGGAGTGCAGGTAGAACACGTCACCGGGGTACGCCTCGCGGCCCGGCGGACGACGCAGCAGCAGCGAGATGGCGCGGTACGCCTCGGCCTGCTTGGTCAGGTCGTCGAACACGATGAGGACGTGCTTGCCCTGGTACATCCAGTGCTGGCCGATGGCCGAACCGGTGTACGGGGCGAGCCACTTGAAGCCGGCCGAATCGGAGGCCGGGGCCGCGACGATGGTGGTGTACTCCATCGCGCCCTGCTCCTCGAGGGCCTGCTTGACGCCCGCGATGGTGGAGCCCTTCTGGCCGATCGCGACGTAGATGCAGCGAACCTGCTGCTTCGGGTCGCCGGTCGCCCAGTTGGCCTTCTGGTTCAGGATGGCGTCGACGCAGACCGCGGTCTTGCCGGTCTTGCGGTCGCCGATCACCAGCTGGCGCTGTCCGCGGCCGATCGGGGTCATCGCGTCGATGGCCTTGATGCCGGTCTGCAGCGGCTCCTCGACGGGCTGACGCTCCAGCACGGAAGCGGCCTGAAGCTCGAGGGCACGGTTCTCGGTGCTCTCGATCTCGCCGAGGCCGTCGATGGGCTGGCCCAGCGGGTTCACCACGCGGCCGAGGAAGGCGTCGCCGACCGGAACGGACAGCACGTCGCCCGTCCGCTTGACCTGCTGGCCCTCTTCGATGTGCTCGTAGTCACCCAGGATGACGGCACCGATCTCGGTGGCATCCAGGTTCAGCGCCACGCCGAGCACGCCGCCGGGGAACTCCAGCAGCTCGTTGGCCATCGCCGAAGGCAGGCCGGTGACGTGCGCAATGCCGTCACTGGTGTCGGACACCGCTCCGACCTCCTCGCGGGAGGCCTCCGGGGAGTAGCTCGCGGTGTAATTCTCAATCGCGCTACGGATCTCGTCGGAGGAGATCGTCAGCTCCGCCATGTTTTTCCTGCTCTCGGTATCTGGTCTTCGAATATCTGGAGTTTGAGGTCGGCCGCGGCCGCCGGGACTACTTGAGGGTCTTGCGCAGTGACGCGAGACGTCCCGCCGCACTGCCGTCGATGACCTCGTCGCCCACGCGAACGACAAGGCCGCTCAGGAGCTCGGGGTCGACCTCCACGTGCACGGTGACCGGCTTGCCGTAGGTGCGGGTCAGGATCGCGGCGAGCCGCTCCTCCTGATCGGCGGACAACGCCGAGGCGCTGCGCACATGTGCGACCGCCTTGTCGCGTCGCGCCGCCGCCAGCTCCGACAGCTCGTTGAAGGCATCCGCGGGTGCGGTCCGCAACCGGCCTGCGGCCTGGGTGGCCAGGGCCTCGGTGATCGCGGTGACCTTGCCGTAGAGCAGCTTGGTCAGCAGTTCACGCTTGGCCGCAGTGGGCGTCGCGCGATCGGACAGTGCCTGCTCGAGGCTCGAGTCGCCCGCCACGATGCGGCCGAGGCGGAACAGCTCGTCCTCGACGGTGTCGAGCTGACCCTGATCGTCGGCCGCCTTGAGCAGCGACTCCCGACCGAGCAGCACCAGCGAGTTCCGCAGGTCGGCCGAGCTCGACCAGTCCTGGGACACGGCGGCCTTGAGCGTCGCGAGGGCCTCGGCCGAAACCTTGGCCGAGAACACCTGCTCGGCCAAGGCCTGCCGAACCGCCGCGGGGGCCGAGGGATCGGACAGCGCCGCGCGAAGCGTGCGCTGGCCGTCGAGAACCTCGACCACCGTGAACAGCTCGGCACCGGTCTGTGCCGCAGCTGCAGTCGCCGCACCGGCCGAAACGCCGGCCAACGCTGATTCCAGGGCGCTCCTCGTATGAGTCAGCGCCTCACGGCTTGCTGCGTACATGGTGCTCACTTTCCGGCTGCGGAGTCAGCGCTGACGGCGTCCAGTTCGCTGAGGAAACGATCGATCGAACCCGACCGCTTGACCTCGTCGGCCAGCGACTCGCCGATGACCTTCTCGGCCAGATCGACCGCGGTCTTGCCCAGATCGCTGCGCAGTTCGGTGACGATCTGCTGACGCTGAGCGGCGAGCTGGCTGCTGCCTGCGGCCACGATGCGGTCGCTCTCCAGCTGTGCCTGGACCTTCATCTCGGCGATGATCTGCTGGCCCTGGGTGCGGGCATCCTCACGGATGGCCGCGGCCTCGGTCCGTGCCTCGGCGAGCTGGGCACGGTACTGCTCCAGCGTCTCCTTGGCCTCGGCCTGAGCCTCCTCGGCGCGCTGGATGCCGCCCTCGATCTGCTCGGTACGGTCCGCCAGCACCTGCTGGAACTTCGGAAGGATGTACTTCCAGAAGAAGAACCCGATAACCGCGATGCAGACCGCCGACCACACGATGTCGTAGGTCTCGGGGACGAGAGGATTGATAACCTCGCCCTCCTCGGCCGCGATCAATGCAATGGTTGACATGGCGAGATCAGAAAATGAAGCCGGCGACAAGGCCGATCAGCGCGAGGGCCTCGGTGAATGCGATACCGAGGAACATGTTGGTACGGATCTGGCCGGCGAGCTCGGGCTGACGCGCGATGCCCTCGATGGCCTTACCGACCACGATGCCCACGCCGATGCCGGGGCCGATGGCCGCGAGGCCGTAGCCGATGGCGCCGTAGCCCTTGCCGGTGGTCGTCTGCTCAACGGCTTCCTGTGCCAGGTACGCGAGGCTCATTTGGTTTCCGTTCCCTTTCCGTTGCCCACCACCGGGATTCGGCGGATGGGTCAGTTTGTGTGTAGTGCGGTCAGTGCGAGTCGGCGTGCAGCGCGAGGTCGATGTACACGGCGGTCAGCAGGGCGAAGACGTACGCCTGCAGGAAGATCACCAGCATCTCGAAGAGGGTGAACCCGAAACCTGCTGCCAGGGAGAACACACCGAAGACCTTCATCCCGGCCGCGGCCTCGAAGAAGAAGAACTGGGTGGCGCTGAAGAACAGCACCAGCATGATGTGGCCGGCCAGCATGTTGGCCATGAGACGGACGGTCAGCGTGAACGGCCGGAGGATGAACGTCGACACGAACTCGATCGGGATCAGCAGGACGTGAAGCGCGACCGGCACGCCGGGGACGACGATGCTGCTCTTCACGTACTTGAAGAAGCCGTACTTCTTGATGCCGACGTAGTTGAACGTGATGTACGCGAGGGCGGCCAGCACGATCGGCATCCCGATTCGGGCGTTCGAGGAGATGTTCAGGAACGGGATGATCCCGGACGCGTTCAGGAACAGCACCGCGAAGAAGATCGTGGCGATGACCGGCAGGAAGCGCTTGCCCTGCTCCTTGCCGAGCACCTCATCGGTGATCTGGTTCTTGACGAACCCCAGGCCCATCTCGGCGATGTTCTGCGCGCCGCGTGGCACCAGCTTCGGGCTGCGCATCGCGATCGCGAAGAAGGCGAGGAGCACCACCGTCATCAGGATGCGGATCAGCATCAGCCGGTCGAGCTCGAAGGGCGTGCCCTCGAACAGCACGGCGGGAGGGAAGAAGTCTGCAAGTGACGGCGGATGGAACTCCGCGGCCAGGGTGGTGACGCTCAGCGGTCTCTCCCGTAGTCGTGGCCGCAGGCGGCATCGCCTGCGGTTCGATCGGACATTGACGATCTAACAAGTCGACAAGGTCGGCTCGCGTATTCGTCAGCTGCTGTGGCCGATGCACTCGGCCCCGCGTCTGTCGGTGTCGGCGGACTGTCGTCGACTCGGTGTTCCCCGACTTGCCAATTCCGAACACGCGGAAGTGGCGATCGTGGTCACCTGCGAGGATGCCTGACCCTGCGAAATGTGTGTTTCGCGTAGTTTCGGCTCTCGCTTGGCCCTGACCCTACCAATACAACTACGACGTTGTGTAGATGGGGGTCCTGCTTGACCGATTACGACAGGTCGTCGTACTACTTTTCGTCGGATTCGGGCTCACCGGATGGGCCGTCCTGCTGTGCGGGAGCGCCGTCCGACTGGGTGGGAGTGACATAGGGCACCTTCACCTTGAGCAGCCCGTATGTTTCGGCGCCGAGCACGATGATCAGGGCGAGCACCATGACGATGACCAGCGCCTGCTTGCTGTAGAAGTCCATCCCCTTGAGCACGCCGAGGACCAGGATCGCGAGGATCATCTTGAGCAGCCAGCTGCCCAGCAGCACCGCACCCGAGGTGGCGGGCGGGAGCTTCTCGGTGAACAGCACCGCCAGCGCGGTGCACAGGATGAAGCCGCCGCCGACGGCGACGCCGATCAGCGCACCCCACAACCCCGGCAGGCCGGCCGCCACGAAGGCGATGATCGAGCCGATCACCGCGAGCGCGATCAGGCCGATCACGCCATAGCGAACCGCTGCGCGCAGCGGAGCGGACTGGTCGGGCACGGGTTCCGGAGAGAAGGTCACGGTCCGCCAGCCTAGCGGGCTACGACCCGCCCGCCCGATCGCGACCGGGGACCTGCTTCAGGCGCAGCGACGGCACGGCGGTGACGACCAGCGCAAACACCAGGCCACCCGCAACCAGCAGGACGACGATCCGCCGGTCGAGCAGGGCCGAGCCCACGGCACCGAACGCGAGCACGCCGACCCACAAATAGATCAGCAGGACCACCCGCCGGTGCGAATGTCCGATCTGCAGCAGGCGGTGGTGCAGGTGCATCTTGTCGGGGCTGAAGGGGCTGCGTCCGGCCCTGGTCCGGCGCACCACCGCGAGCAGCAGGTCGAGGATCGGAATGAACATCACCGCGCCCACCAGCAGCAGCGGCGAGAGCAGACCGAGGATGTCCCTGGTGCCGTAGGCGCTGAGCGGGATCCGGCCGGAGGCGCTGGTGGAGATGGCCGCCAACATCAGGCCGATCAGCATCGACCCCGAGTCCCCCATGAAGATGCGGGCCGGCTGGAAGTTGTGGGGCAGGAAGCCCAGGCACGCGCCCGCCAGCGCGGCGGCCAGCATCGCGGGCGGATACGCACTCACGTCACCGCCCTGCTCGTGCAGCAGGCCGACCGAGAACACGCAGATCGCCAGCGCCGCGATCAGGCCGAGCCCGGCTGCGAGCCCGTCGAGACCGTCGACGAAGTTCATGGCGTTGATCATCACGACGGCGATCAGCACCGTCACCAGGCCCGACTGCAACTGGTCCAGCACAAGCGTTGTGCCGTTGAAGGGCAGGTACAGCACGAACCAGCTGACCCCCATCACCACCAGCACGCCCGCCGCGGTGACCTGGCCGACGAACTTCGTGAGCGCGTCCAGTCCCCACCGGTCGTCGATGATCCCGACCAGCACGATGACGCCGCCGGAGACGAGCGCCGCAGGGATGTCCTTGGTGTTGTAGTCGAATCCCCTTGCCAGCGCGGGTAGCTGCTGGGCGAACAGCAGGGCGGCGACGAATCCGACGTACATGCCGACGCCGCCGAGCCGGGGCGTGGGCGTGACGTGCACGTCGCGGTCGCGTGGGACGGCCACGGCGCCGAACTTGAGGGCGAACAACCGGACGGCCCCGGTCGCCAGGAACGTGATGACCGCCGCGGTGAAGAGCACCAGCAGCAGTTCCCTGATCGGGACCCCGGCCCCCCGGCCCGACTGAGCGAGCAATTCTGAATGGGCGGCGATCACGTCGAAGAGGCTACCGTCACCGCGCGCCATCCCCTGCCGCTGCACTCGTCTGCGTCGCCGGCCGGGGATAGGCCGGCTTACGCGCCACCAACTCCGAGACCTCGCGCGCCACATCGGCCAGCTCCGCGTCGCCCGCGGTGGTGCCGTCCTCGGCCCGCACCGCCCTGGCGATCAGCGCACCCACCGCCACGCAGTCATCGGTGTCGAAACCCTGCGTTGTCACCGCCGCGGATCCGACCCTGATCCCGGACGCCACCATCGGCGGCGCCGGATCGTACGGGATCGCGTTCTTGTTCAACGTGATTCGGGCCGCATCGCATCGCCGTTCGGCCTCGGCCCCCGTCACCCCGAGCTCGCGCAGGTCCAGCAGCGCCAGGTGGGTGTCGGTGCCGCCGGACACCGCGCGCATGCCGCCCGCCTCGAGTGCCTTGGTCATCGCCGCGGCGTTGTCGACCACGCTCGAGGCGTAGGCCCGGTAGTCGTCGGTCGCCGCTTCCTTCAGCGCTACGGCCTTGGCCGCGATCGAGTGCATGAGCGGGCCACCCTGACTGAAGGGGAAGACCGCCTTGTCGACGGCCTTGGCGTGCTCGGCCCGGCACAGCAGCATTCCGCCGCGCGGCCCCCGCAGCACCTTGTGTGTGGTCGCGGAGACGACATCGGCGTACGGCACCGGGGACGGGATCGCCCCGCCTGCCACCAGCCCGATGAAATGCGCGGCGTCGACCCACAGGATGGCGCCCACCTCGTCGGCGATCTGCCGGAACTTCGCGAAGTCGATCAGTCGCGGATACGCGGTGGCGCCCGCGACGATGATCCGCGGCCGATGGGTCAGCGCGAGGTCACGGACCTCGTCGTAGTCGATGAGCTCGGTCGACTTGTCCACGTGATACGGGATCGGGGTGAACCACTTGCCCGAGAAGCTCACCTTGGACCCATGGGTGAGATGACCGCCGTGCGGCAGGCTCATCGCGAGCACCGGGTCGCCTGGCTTCGCGAACGCGGCGTAGACCGCGAGGTTGGCATTGGCCCCGGAATGCGGCTGCACGTTGGCGTGCTCGGCCCCGAACAGCGTCTTGGCCCGCTCGATCGCCAGGCTCTCGGCGCGATCGACCTCGGCGCAGCCGCCGTAGTACCGGTGACCCGGGTACCCCTCGGCGTACTTGTTGCTCAGCGTCGACCCCAGCGCCGCCAGCACCGCGGGGCTGGTCAGGTTCTCGCTCGCGATCAACTGCAACCCGCCGCGCAACCGGTCCAGCTCGGCGAGGGTGATCTCGGCGATCTCGGGGTCGGTCCGCTCGAGCTCGGAGAAGTCCGGGCCCCAGAACGCCTGATCGGCGTGGGCCTGTCGCGGGGAGCCCGCGGCGCTCACTCCGGTACCCGTCCCGGGAACAGGCTCTCGATGGTCACGCCGAGCACCTCGGCGATGTCCGCGGCCGCGACCGCCCCCTCGCGCAGGATCCGCGGCTCGTCGGCCGTCAGGTCCACGATCGTCGAAGCGACGGCGTGCTGGGCGGGGCCGCCGTCCAGGTACACCGACGCCGCGCCGCCGAGCTGATCGCGGGCCTGCTCGACGGTGGCGGCCGGTGCGTGCCCGGAGATGTTCGCGCTCGACACGGCGAGGGGTCCCACCTCCCGCAGCAGTTCGAGGGCGACCGGGTGCAGCGGCATCCGCAACATCACCGTCCCCCTCGTGTCGCCCAGGTCCCATGCCAACGAAGGCGCTTGCTGCACAACGAGACTCAGCCCACCCGGCCAGAAGGCGCGGATCAGATCACGCGCCTGCGGCCGCACCGTGAAGACGAGTCCGTCGATGGTGTTCCAGGAGCCGACGAGCACCGGCACGGGCATGTCCCGCCCGCGGCCCTTGGCGCGCAACAACGCCGTGACGGCCTCGCCGTCGAAGGCGTTGGCCGCGAGTCCGTAGAGGGTGTCGGTCGGCACGACGACCAGGCGCCCGGCCTTGAGCGAATTCGTCGCGGCAGCGATGCCCGCCTCGCGCGAATCGGTGTTCCGGCAGTCGTAGACGATGCTCACTCCCCCATCCTTCCATCCGCTTCGATCCGTCGCAGACACGCCTGGTCGTTCCGCGGGCTCCACCCACGGTTGTCAGTGCCCGCGGGCCGCCTCGGCGTCCGTTGCGACCCGGCGGGCGACCACGAACCGGGGCTTGCCCGCCAGGTCCGGATGCTCGGCGACCTCGCCGAACACCCGGCGCTCGCGCAGCAGGGCCGCCACCTGACCGCCGTTGGTGTCGTCGTGCTCGATGGCCATGGCGCCGCCGATCTTCAGCCAGCGCGCGATGTTGGAGACCATCGGGGTGATCACCGACAGCCCGTCCGGCCCGCCGAACAGCGCCAGGTGCGGGTCGAACTCCGCGACCTCGGGATCGAGCTCGGCACCCTCGGGGATGTACGGCGGATTCGACACCACGATGTCGACCTTGCCCTCGAGTTCGGTGAGCAACGACCGGTCGGTGACATCGCCCTGGTGCAGCGTGATCGGGGTGTCGCCCTCGTTCGCCCTGGCCTCGGCGTTGCGGCGGGTCCAGGCCAGCGCCGCGGGATCCAGTTCCACCGCGTGCACGATCGCGTCAGGGCGGGCGTTCGCCAGCGCGAGCGCCAGCGCCCCTGTGCCCGCGCACAGATCGAGGATCACCGGTGGATGCGCGGGATGTCCCTCCAGGAAGGCGAGCGCCCACGCGAACAGCAGCTCGGTCTCCGGTCTCGGGACGAAGACCCCAGGACCGACCTGGAGGTCGATGTCGCCCATCGACGACACACCTGTGAGGTACTGCAGAGGAACCCGCTCGGCGCGCCGGGCGACCAGCGCGCGGTACCGCTCGATCACCTCGGGGTCGACGAGCGGTACCAGGCCGAGCCGGGTCCGTTCGACCCCCACGACGTGGGCGGCGAGCAGTTCTGCATCCGTGCGGGGACTGTGTACGCCCGCCTCCTCGAGCAGCTTGGTGGCCTCGAGGATCGCGAGGCGGAGGGGTTGACGACTCACCCGTCCAGCCTGCCATGGGCCGGCACCGGAACCCCGCATTACCCGACCGTGGCCACGTGGCTACTCGACGGCGAGCCGGGCTTCCCGGTCCGACTTGCCGAGCGCGTCCAGCAGCGCGTCCAGCTCGCCGTCGAGCACGGCGTCGAGGTTGTGCGCCTTGAACCCGATCCGGTGATCGGTGATCCGGTTCTCGGGAAAGTTGTAGGTACGGATGCGCTCGGAGCGGTCGACGGTGCGCACCTGGCTCTGCCTGCCTGCCGACGCCTCGTCGGCCGCGGCCTCCTCCGCCGCTGCCTGCAGCCGGGCCGCGAGCACCTGCATCGCGCGCGCCTTGTTCTGCAGCTGCGAACGCTCGTTCTGGCAGGTCACGACGATGCCGGTGGGCAGGTGGGTGATTCGGACCGCGGAGTCGGTGGTGTTGACGCCCTGCCCACCCTTGCCGGACGAGCGGTAGACGTCGATGCGCAGATCGGTCTCGTCGATCTGCACCTCCTCGACCTCCTCGGGCTCCGGGTAGATCAGCACGCCCGCGGCCGAGGTGTGCACCCGACCCTGGGACTCGGTCACCGGCACCCGCTGGACGCGGTGCACGCCACCCTCGAACTTGAGCCGGGCCCAGACGCCGTCGCGGGTGTCGCCCTTCGACTTGATCGACAGGGTCGCGTCCTTGTAGCCGCCGAGATCGGAGATGTTCGCGTCGAGGACCTCGACCCGCCAGCCGTGCCGCTCGGCGTAGCGCAGGTACATCCTGGCCAGGTCCGCGGCGAACAGCGCGGACTCCTCGCCGCCTTCCCCGGACTTCACCTCGAGCACCACGTCGTCGCCGTCGTGCGGGTCCCGCGGCGCGAGCAGGTCGGTGAGGGCGACGTCGAGCTCGGCCACCTTGGCCTCCAGCTCGGGCACCTCGGCGGCGAAGCTCGAGTCGTCGGCGGCCAGCTCGCGCGCGGCCTCCAGGTCCTCTCGGGCGGCCTGCAGCTTGGTGTGCGTGGCCATGATGGGAGCGAGCTCGGCGAACCGCTTGCCGACCCGGCGGGCGGCCGCGGGGTCGTTGTGCAGGGACGGGTCGGACAGCTGCAGCTCGAGGCCGGCGTGCTCGGCCAGGATGTCATCGATCGCCGACGGCTGGGTGGTCCCCGCCATGGTTCGCTCCTCGGTTGTCGGCACCCCCGAAGGGATGCCGGGCAGTGCAATGGGTGGATTGTCGGCGCCGGTCCGGCGCGCGCACCACGGGTACAAAAAAGCCGACGCCCGGCCTGCAATGGAACACAGGACGGGCGTCGGCGGGACAGCTAGCTGTCGGCGTCGGCCTTCTTGCCGGCGCGCTTGCCGTAGCGAGCCTCGAAGCGCGCGACGCGTCCACCGGTGTCGAGGATCTTCTGCTTGCCGGTGTAGAACGGGTGGCACTGCGAGCAGACCTCGACGTTGATGCGTCCGGACTCCTTGGTGCTGTGGGTCTCGAACGTGTTACCGCAACCGCAGACGACGGTGGTCGCCACGTAGTTGGGGTGGATTCCTGCCTTCATGGTGTCCC
>NZ_JBSGTR010000085.1:0-19297 GCF_053607505.1 Rhodococcus sp. NPDC055112 | reverse complement strand
CGGTTGACGAGTCCATGCACTCGTCAACCGCGCACGGGCCGCGGAGCGGCCTAGGGGGCCACCGAGCCCCAGTCCGCGAAGCCGGTCGGATCGTGCCTGCCCATGCTCGCGTGCTCGAACATGCCTGCACCCGGAACACCGTTGCAGGTGACGCTGGCCGGATACTCGTTGACGCCGTACGGGATTCGCGCCGCGATCGCGGGGTCGGTGAGGTCGTAGACGGACCTGGAGCTCCAGTTGCGGCCGCGCCACTGCCCGTGCGTCCACTCCGGGTCACCGCCGTACCCGGCACCGACATGCAACGCGAGACCGTCGCGCGGGGCCACCTCGACGGTCAGCGGGCTGCCGTCGGAGGCGGTCAGGTGCAGCGTCGCCGCGAACGGCCTGCGGGTGCCGGGGTGGTACTTGATGTCGTAGCGCGGCCAGCCGAGCTGCTCGATCCGGCCGTCGTTCCATACCCGGGTCGCATCGTTCAGCGTCCGGTAGCCGTCGGGATTCTCCTGCAGGATCACGATGATCGAGAACTCGTCGAAACGCAGCGGCACATACATCCACCAGAAGCCCTCGGACGGCTCGTCGGCGAGCCGACCCGCCGGGTCCCCGTCGCCGACCGGGCGGATGCCCCAGGACCGATCACGGCTGCCGATCCACCGATCCGGGCTCACCACGACGTCCTCGCCGTCGACCGACAGCACGCCGGTCCACGTGCCGGTCTGGGCGAAACGGCTCGCATCCAGGGTCGGCCGGAACTTGCTCATCAGCAGGTGCGGCTGCTCCGAGATCGCGGGGCCGGAACCCTCCCACGTGAGGTCGAACCCGAGTCCGCCCTCACCGTCGCCCTCACAGACCATCCGCAGCCTGCGCAGCGGCTCGAGCACCTCGATCCGGTACCCACCGACGGCGAGATCCATCGACCGCTCCTCGAGCGCATCGGAGAACTTGACCGCCCACTGCCGCTCGCCCTTGCGGATGGTGGCGAACGCGTCGGTGACACCCAGGTTCGGGTAGGCGCCGAACCCGCTCACCAGGAACAGCTCGCCCTTGGTGTCGATCGCGTTGAAATAGGACCGGTCGTAGAAGTTCTTGTCACTGGAGGCGACCCGGGCCATCGAGAGCGGCGTCTGATGGATCGGGTATTCGTCAAGCGGCGCAGGCATGAGGACACTCCCTGAGGGATTCGTTACAGCGTCAAACGTAATCCGGACGACGCCATTTAACCCCGGGAGATGCGTTCGGGTCAGCCGATTGGCAGAACCGGTTCTCAGTCCAGCAGCTTCGAGCGCAGCGCCGCGTCCTTCTCCAGCACCATCGCCTCGAGTCCGGCCTGGAACGTCGCCATCGCGGCGCGCAGCGCGGGATCCGACGCACCGAGGATCCGCGCCGCCAGCAACCCGGCGTTGCGCGCGCCACCGATCGACACCGTCGCGACCGGCACGCCAGCGGGCATCTGCACGATCGACAGCAGCGAGTCCATGCCGTCGAGGTACTTGAGCGGCACGGGCACGCCGATCACCGGGAGCGGCGTCGCCGACGCCACCATGCCCGGCAGGTGCGCCGCCCCGCCCGCGCCGGCGATGATCACCTTGATGCCACGTTCGGCGGCTTCGCGGGCGTAGTCGAGCATGCGCTGCGGGGTCCGGTGCGCCGAGACGACACCGACCTCGAACCGGATCCCGAACTCGGCGAGGGCCTCGGCGGCCGCCTCCATCGTCGGCCAGTCCGAGTCGCTGCCCATGATCAGGCCGACAACGGGCCCATTCGAATCACTCACCGTGCACATCCCATCCGTCGGTCCATTCCCCGTGCGAGAGCCAGTGTGCCGCCCGCTCGGCGCGCTCACGTACCGCCGCGACGTACGCCTCGTCGGTGATCGAGCCCCGCGCGCCGCCGACCACGTTGACGTGCCCGATCTTGCGGGCCGGCCGCTCACCCTTGTCGTAAAGGTGCACCTTCGCGTCCGGCATCCGGGCGAACAGGTGGTGCAGGCGCTCGTCCATGCTCATCTCCGGGGCGGACTCCGCGCCGAGCACGTTCGCCATCACGGTGACCGGCGCGGTCGGCGAGGGGTCACCGAGCGGGTAGTCGAGCACCGCCCGCAGGTGCTGCTCGAACTGGGACGTCCGCGCCCCGTCCTGGGTCCAGTGCCCGGAGTTGTGCGGCCGCATCGCCAGCTCGTTCACCACCAGCCGTCCGTCGGTGGTCTCGAACAGCTCCACGGCCATCGACCCGACGACGCCCAGCTCGGCGGAGATGCGCAGCGCCATCTGCTCGGCCTCGAGGGCGAGCGAATCGGACAGCTCGGGGGCGGGCGCGATCACGACCGCGCACTGCCCGTCTCGCTGCACCGTCTCCACGACCGGCCAGGTCGCGCCCTGCCCGAACGACGATCGCGCGACCATCGCGGACAGCTCACGCCGCATCGACACCTTCTGCTCGACCATCAGGGCGACGCCCTTGTCGAGCTGCTCGGCGACGATGGCCTCGGCCTCGTCGGAATCGGCAGGCATCCACACACCGCGCCCGTCGTAGCCGCCCCGAACCGCCTTGATGACGATCTGCCAGTTGTGCTCGTCCCCGAAGCGCACGACGTCGCCCGCCCAGGTGATCTCCGCGAACGCGGGCACGGGCGCGCCCAGCTCCGCGAGCTTGCGCCGCATGGCGAGCTTGTCCTGCGCGTAGATCAACGCCTGCGGCGGCGGCTGGACGTTCACGCCCTCCGCGACGAGGACCTCGAGGTGCTCGGTCGGGACGTGCTCGTGGTCGAAGGTCAGGGCGCTGGCCCCGGCCGCGACCGCCCGCAGCGCATCGAGGTCGGTGTGGCTCCCGATCACGACATCCGCGCACACCTTGGCGGCAGGCTCGTCGGGACCGCCGGAGAGCACCCGGAGGCACTGACCGAGCTCGATGGCGGCCTGATGGGTCATCCGGGCCAGCTGCCCGCCGCCGATCATCGCGACCACCGGCAATCCGGCATTCGGGCCGCGGGGGGTGCTTGGGCGGTGCTGGGATCCGGAATCGACGCTCACGGCAGTCAATGGTGTCATGACGACCTCCGAACGCACGATCGGAGTGTCAGTTCGTCAGTTCGGTGTCCTCTTTCGTACACTCAGTCGTTGTGTCTTTAGTCGATCAGGCGGTCAGCCGCGTACCCCAGCCCTACCGGGACGTGGTCCTTCGCCATCACGAGCTGATCAAGTTCGCGATCGTCGGCGGCACGACCATGGTCTTCGACCTCGCGATCTTCTACTCGCTGAGCCTCACGATCCTCGAGCAGAAGCCCGTCGTCGCCAAGATCATCTCCGGCGTGATGGCCACGATCTTGAGCTACATCCTCAACCGCGAATGGTCCTTCAAGAACCGCGGCGGCCGCGAGCGCCACCACGAGGCGTTGCTGTTCTTCACCATCAGCGGCATCGGCGTCATAATCGCCGCGGCCCCGCTGTTCATCGCCAACAACGTCTTCGACTTCCGGGCGTCGGCGAGTCTGACCACGCTCGTGATCGTCGACTTCATCCTCAACTACGTCATCGGCAACGTGCTGCAGATGGTCTTCCGATTCTGGGCGCTGCGCCGGTTCGCGTTCCCCGAGGAGAACGCCAGGGGCGCGGCGGCCGGGTCCACCGGCTTCGACCCGACGCCCGAGGAGCTCGCCGAGGAAGAGCTCGGGCACAGCTAGCCCGCTAACGCGGCTCCGCATCGGGCGCCATCGGCAGGAACACCGCGAACAGAGCGGGTCGCCTGCGCTGGAGATCGAGCCGCCCACCGTCCGCCTCGACCAGGGCCCTGGCCAACGCCAGCCCCACCCCCGTCGAGCCACCGCCGGAGAACCCGCGGTCGAAGATGTGCGGGGCCAGTTCGTCGCTGACGCCCTCGCCCTCGTCGCCGACCTCCACGCAGACCATCGCCTCGTGGTCCGCCGTCCCCGGCACCGACCGGACAGCCACGGTGCAGGTGCCCCCGCCGTGCATGAGCGCGTTGTCGACCAGCACGGACACGGACTCGCGCAGTCGCGAGGACCTGGCCGTCGACATCACCGCGGCCTCGCCCCGCAGCACCAGGTCCCGGCCCGCGTCCCGGTAGGGCCGCTGCCAATCGGAGACGACCCCGGCTAGCTCGCGGACCACGGCGACGGGTTCCGGGGCGTCGCCCGCCATCCGCGACGACCGCACCAACTCGTCGATCGCCACCGTCAGCCGGTCCACCTGTCCCAACGCCTCGGTGGCCTCGTCGACCACCGCGGGATCCGGGTGCACCGACAACTCGTCGAGCCGCAGCCGCACCGCGGTGAGCCGGCTGCGGAGCTGATGGGAGACGTCGCCGACCAGCGCCCGCTCACGCTGCAATCGCCCGGAGATCTCGACGGTGACCGCGTCGAGCACGTCGGACACCCGGTCCAGCTCGGCGATCCCGTGCCTGCGCGGCTCCTTGCGGAAGTCGCCCTCCGCCAACCGGGCGGCCCGGTCCGCGACGTCCTGAAGCGGGTCCGCGAGTCGCCTGGCGGTCACCGTCGCGACCGCTGCGCCCGCGCCGAGTGAGGCCAACACCACCAACGCGACCGCCCCGACCGCCTGCTGTTGGAGCGATCGCATCGAATCCGACGGCGCCTCGAGACGCAACGACCCGGAGCGGCCCATGGAGAGCGACTCGATCAGGGGCTGCTCGACCGCGGTCTCGCCGATGTCCACCTGTACCTCGTGGTCGCCAGGGGTCGGATAGATCACCGTGAGTTTGGCCCCGGCGGGGACCACCAGTCGCAACGGCGCCGTGTCGAGGCCGTCCACGATCACACCCGCCTCGCCCTCCTGCGAGACGATCTCCGCCGCCATCCGGTCCAGCCTGGCCTGCAGATCGCTCCGGGTGAGGTCCTCGACCCACAACCAGGCCGTGTACATCAGCGGCAGCCCCAGCAGGAGCGCGATGAGGATGACGACGGCCAGGATGGAGAGCAGGATTCGGCGGCGCACGTCTGCGGCCGGTTACGTGTTCAGCCGGAAGCCGACGCCTCGCACGGTCGCGATGCGCCGCTCGGCGACCGGACCCTCGTCGCCGATCTTCCTGCGCAGCCAGGACATGTGCATGTCGAGGGTCTTGGAGCCGCGTAGATCCGCGTCACCCCATACCTCCTGCAGGATGACATCGCGCGAGACCACCTCGCCCGCCCGGTCGAGCAGGACCTTGAGCAGCTCGTATTCCTTGTTCGCGAGGATGACCTCTGAGCCGCCGACCAGCACGCGCCTGGCGGCCGGTTCGAGCCTGATGTCCCCCACCGCGATGGTGGTGTCCTCGGAGCCACCGCGGCGGCGCATCAGCGCGCGGACCCGCGCCATCAGCTCGGCCAGCCGGAACGGCTTGCCCACGTAGTCGTCGGCGCCTGCGTCGAGACCAACCACGAAGTCCACCTCGTCGGTGCGCGCCGTCAGCATCAGAACCGCGAGGTCCGAGCCGCCCGCGCGCAGTTGTCTGCACACCTCCAGCCCGTCCATGCCGGGCAGGCCGAGATCGAGAACCAGCAGATCGAACGACCCGCTCAGAGCGAGCTCGAGGGTCCCTGGACCGGTCGGTTCGACCGTGACCGTATAGCCCTCGCGGCCAAGGGCACGGGAGAGCGGGGCGGCAATGGCCTCGTCGTCTTCGGCAAGCAGTACGGCTGTCACGACCCCAGCCTACGGAGCGGCCTCGCCGCGCTCCGTCGGCGGACCGGAATCGAGATTCATCGCGTCGAACACCTGGTGGTAGAGAAGCGAATGCACCCGTTGCACGTCCGGGATGTCGTCGAACTCCAGCGGATCGTCTGCCGCCGACGCGATCACCAGGGTGCCGGTCCGCAGCATCCGGTCGATAAGTCCGTGCCTGAACTGCACGTTGCTGATCCGCCCCATCGGGATGTCGATCCCGGTGTGGGTGATCACGCCGTGCCGGATCAACACCCTTCGGTCCGTGACGATGAAGTGGGTGAACTTCCACGTCAACAGGGGTCCGACACAGCGCCACCCGACGATGGCGACCCAGGCCACCGCAACCACGATCAGGGCGAAGGAGCGGGCGGACCCGTCCAGCCGGTCCTGGGCAAGTCCGAGCGCGAATCCGGCGAGCGCCGTCGCCACGATGAACGTCAACGCGGGCAACACCAGCATCTTCCAATGCGGGTGTCGGTGCAGCAGCAGCTCCTCGTCCGTGGCGAGGGCGTCCTCCGGATATCCCATGCGGGAAGCGTATCGACTACTTCGCGTCCTCGACCGCACCCACGACTGCGGATTCGACAGCATCCTCGACCGCGGATTCGGCCCCCGCCTGCAGCTCCGCCGTCTTCTGTGCGGCCTCGGCCTCGGCCGTCGCGAGCTCCTCCGCGGTAGGCGGGGAGCCCGTGATCAGGGCGTTGGCCCACCGGGTCGACGGATCGATGTCGAGCAAGAGCGCCTTGGCCAGCAGCGTCATCGGAATCGCGAGCAGCGCGCCGAGTGGCCCGATGACCCATCCCCAGAACACCAACGCCAAAAACGTGAGCGTCACCGACAACCCGACGGCGTCGCCGACGAACTTCGGCTGGATCACCGACTGGATGATGACGTTGATGACGCTGTAGACGACGATCACCCACAGCATCAGCGTCGGACCGCCCTCCAGCAGGGCGATCAGCGCGGGCGGGATCAGGCCGATGACGAACCCGATGTTCGGGATGTAGTTGGTGATGAAGGAGAGCAGTCCCCACAGGATCGGCAGCGGAATGCCCATGGCCCAGAGCGCGCCCGCGTCGATCACGGCGACGATGAGGCCGAACACCGTCGACACGACGAGGTAGCTGCGGGTACCGCTGGCGAAGGAGGAGAACGCGTAGGCGATGTCCGCGCGGGAGTAGGCAACCGCGCGCATCCGCTCACCGAACGAACTCGCGTCCATCGCCATGAAGATCAGCAGAGCCAGGATGAAGAAGAGGTTCGAGAAGACACCGAGGAGCCCGAGCAGCACGTCGTCGACCACACCGATGACCTTGCCGAGGTCGATGCTCGAGAGCGCCTTCTCCACCTGGTCGGAACCGATGTTCATCTGGGCGAACTGATCCTGGATGTTGGCGATCAGCTCGTCGGCCTTGTCGGTGTACTCCGGCAGCAGCGTGGCCAACTGGGCGATCGAGACGACGAGCGCCGCGACCAGACCGAGCAGGATCAGGTAGACGGCCGTCAGCGTCGAGATCACCGCGACCCATTTGGGTGCGCCCTTGCGCTGTAGCCAGTCGCCGAGCGGCTGCACGCCCACCACCAGCATCAGCGCCAGGAACACCGGCCCGACGATCCCCGCGAAGGCCCTGGTGCCTGCGATCGCGACGACGGCGGCGGCCATGCCGAGCAGCACGATCAGCCCCCGCGGCAGGGTGGAGGGTGACACCGGGGACGGCGGGGCGGACTTCGGCGCGGTGGCGACGGATCGACTCATCTCCACACCGCGGCCCGATCGGCGACACCGGGCAGCAGGCCGAGGATCGGCAGGCCGATGGCGAGGTGAACCAGACTCGTGGCGATCTTGTCACCCATCACCGCGTCGTAGGCGAAGGGCACGACCGCCATGGCGAGGGTGATCAGGCCGATGATCCACCCGAAGAACGAGTCGCCGCCCGGAGTGGTCAGCAGCAACAGGTAGAGCAGCCCGGCGGCGATGAGCGCCCCGATGAACCCGAGGATGGCGAACCGCACCGCGACGGTGGTCTCGGGCAACCAGTTCGGCGAGAGCGGCATCAGGTCGAAGACCCGGAGGATCACCGTGGCCACCAAGGCGCTCAGTGCGGTGACCAGCGCGGCCGCGGCGGCACCCGCCCAGTACTTGCCCCCGGCGATGCCGCGCGTGGGCGCCCCTGGGGTGCCGGACGGGCCCGGTCCTCCCGGATAGCTCGTCATTGCTGTCCTTCCTCGATCTCACGGTCGTTCGCAGTGAGGGTCGCACCCACCGCGCCGTGCACGCTTCACCCACGACGGATGAGGCACACGTGTCGTTCGGGACTCACACTGCTTGACGAAGCACCACTCCCATCTTCTGAGAGAGGAACAGCTATGACGGCAAACCGCGCGGACAACAGCGTCAAGCAGGGATTCGCGGCCGGAGGCTCGATCGCGGCGGCGGTCCTGCTGCTGACCGTGGGCATCCTCCAGGTCTTCCAGGGAATCTCCGCGCTGGCCAAGGACAGCGTCCTGGTCGTCGGGCCGGAGTACACCTATGCGCTCAACACCACGGGCTGGGGCTGGATTCACCTCATCGTCGGAATCCTCATCGCGCTGACCGGCTTCGGCCTGCTCACCGGTGCGACCTGGGCGCGGATCGCGGGTATCTTCCTGGCCGCCCTCTCGATCATCGCCAACTTCATGTGGCTGCCCTACTACCCGTGGTGGTCGATCCTGATCATCGCCCTCGACGTGGTCATCATCTGGGCCATCGCGACGTGGGACAACGACTAGCCACGGCGGATTGCTGAAGAGGGTGCGGGCCATCGGCCCGCACCCTCTTTCGTCATTCCTGCGGGCGCAGGTGCGTGATGTCGCCTGCGGAGACCGCGACCGGTTCCCTGCCACCGTCCGGGCTGATCACGATCCGGCCCTGCGCATCGATGCCGCTCGCGGTGCCGAGCAGTTCGCCACCGCCCGGCAGTTCCGCGCGGACGCGCTGCCCGATCGTGGCGCACCGATTCCGGTACGACTCGGCGAGCGACGTTGTGTCCCAACCATTCCGGTGCCATTTCGTCCACTCCGCGGCCAGCGTGCGGAGCAGTGCGCGCACCACGGTGTCCCGATCGGTTGTGGCGGCGCCCTCGAGCGCGAGCGAGGTCGCGGTCGGCACCGGCAGCTCCGACTCGGTGAGACTGACGTTCAACCCGATCCCGAGCACGACCGACGGGATCGGTGCGGTCGCGGCGACCTCGGCGAGGATGCCCGCCACCTTCTTGCCGCCGATCAGGACGTCGTTCGGCCACTTGAGCACGGCGTCCACCTCGGCGACCGATCGCAGGGCATCGACCGCCGCGACACCTGCGAGCAGCGGGAGCCACCCCAGATCGGCTGGATCGATCCCCGGCATCCGCAGCAACACCGAGACGGACACGGCCGACCTCGGCGGTGCCACCCAGGAGCGGGCGTGCCTGCCCCGGCCGTGGTCCTGGAACTCCGAGATCAGCACCGCGCGGTCGAGAGCGGAGTCCGCCGCCCTGGCCAACAGGTCGGCGTTCGTCGAACCGGTCTCGGTGACGACGTCGAGACTCGAGTAGAAGGCGTCGGGGTCGCCGCCTGCCGTCCCGCGCACCAGCGCTCTGCGCAGTGCGGCGGTGACGAGTGGGGGCCGATTCAGATCGGTGTACATGCCGATCAGCCTATGGGCTGCGGCCGCTGCGGCGGGGATCACAATTTCGTACTGGCCAGTAGCTTGGGTTCAATGATTGAACGCAACCTGACCTCGGTCAACGGGCACCGAGACCGGCTGGATAAGCTCTGTCCCCATGACCAGTGTCCAGGAGCCCACTGCGCCAGAGGCGACAAACACCCCTGATATCCACACGACGGCCGGAAAGCTCGCCGACCTGCGCAGACGCCAGGAAGAGGCGAAGTACCCCAGCGGCGAAGCCGCCGTCGAGCGGGTGCACGCGAAGGGCAAGCTGACCGCCCGTGAGCGCATCACCGCGCTGCTCGACGAGGGCTCCTTCGTAGAGCTCGACGCTCTCGCCCGGCACCGGAGCGTGAACTTCGGTCTCGCCGACAACCGCCCGTTCGGCGACGGCGTGGTGACCGGCTACGGCACCATCGACGGCCGCGACGTGTGTGTCTTCTCCCAGGACGCCACCGTGTTCGGCGGCAGCCTCGGCGAGATCTACGGCGAGAAGATCGTCAAGGTCATGGACCTGGCACTCAAGACCGGTCGCCCGCTCGTCGGCATCAACGAGGGCGCGGGCGCCCGCATCCAGGAGGGCGTTGTCTCGCTCGGCCTCTACGGCGAGATCTTCCACCGCAACGTGCAGGCCTCCGGCGTCATCCCGCAGATCTCGCTGATCATGGGCCCGGCCGCCGGTGGCCACGTCTACTCCCCCGCGCTGACCGACTTCGTCGTGATGGTCGACCAGACCAGCCAGATGTTCGTCACCGGCCCCGACGTGATCAAGACCGTCACCGGCGAGGACGTCACCATGGAGGACCTGGGCGGCGCCCACACCCACATGGTCAAGTCCGGTGTGGCCCACTACGTCGCCTCCGGCGAGCAGGACGCCCTCGACTACGTCAAGGACCTGCTCAGCTACCTGCCGAGCAACAACCAGGCCGCCGCGCCGCGCCTGGCGCCGTCCGACCCGATCGTCGGCTCCATCGAGGACTCGCTGACCGCCGAGGACATCGAGCTCGACACCCTGATCCCGGACTCGCCGAACCAGCCGTACGACATGCACGAGGTCATCCGGCGCATCCTCGACGACGACGAGTTCCTCGAGGTCCAGGCCGAGCGCGCCGCGAACATCATCTGTGGCTTCGGTCGCGTCGACGGCCGCAGCGTCGGCATCGTCGCGAACCAGCCCACCCAGTTCGCCGGCTGCCTCGACATCAACGCCTCCGAGAAGGCCGCGCGCTTCGTGCGCACCTGCGACGCCTTCAACGTCCCGATCATCACCCTGGTCGACGTGCCCGGCTTCCTGCCCGGCACCGATCAGGAGTACAACGGCATCATCCGCCGCGGCGCCAAGCTGCTCTACGCGTACGGCGAGGCCACGGTCGGCAAGATCACCGTCATCACCCGCAAGGCCTACGGCGGCGCGTACGACGTCATGGGCTCCAAGCACATGGGCGCGGACCTGAACCTGGCCTGGCCGAGCGCGCAGATCGCGGTCATGGGCGCCTCCGGTGCCGTCGGCTTCGTCTACCGCAAGCAGCTCAAGGAGGCCGAGGCCTCGGGCGCCGACGTCGACGCGCTGCGCCTCAAGCTGCAGAACGAGTACGAGGACACTCTGGTGAACCCGTACGTCGCGGCCGAGCGCGGTTACATCGACGCGGTCATCCCGCCGTCGCACACCCGCGGTCAGATCGTCGCGGCCCTCCGCCTGCTCGAACGCAAGCAGGTTTCCCTTCCGCCCAAGAAGCATGGGAACATCCCGCTATGACAGCGACGAGGGAAACGACACTCGAAGACGTCGAGGTGCTCTCCGCAGCCGCGGAGGCCATCGACTCCGCTACGGTCGACATCGTGGCTGCCGACAGCAAGGGCTCTCAATTGCCGGTCATCAAGGTGGTCAAGGGCGCACCGACCGACATCGAGGTGGCGGCACTGGTGACCGTCTTCGCCGCCGCTGCAGGCGCCGAGGAAGCACCGGCCGACACCCGCCCGGCCGAGCGGTGGGGCGACCCCGCAGGCATGCACCGGGGCGCCGCCCCCCTGTCCCCGTACGCGTACTCGAACCGTCGGTGACCACGCTCGTTCTGGCCTCGGCCTCGCCGGCACGGTTGACCGTGCTGCGCAAGGCCGGGGTCGAGCCATTTGTACTGGTCTCCGGAGTCGACGAGGACGCGGTGCAGGAAGCGCTCGGCCCCTCGGCCGCGCCGTCGCGGGTGGTCACCGAGCTCGCGCGGGCGAAGGCCACCGCCGTGCTTCCCGAGCTGCCCGCCGAGATCTCCGCCGACGCGGTGGTGATCGGCTGCGATTCGATGCTGCTGATCGACGGCACCCTGCAGGGCAAGCCCCACACCGCCGACGTGGCCAGGGCCCGCTGGCGTTCGATGATGGGTCGTAGCGGCACCCTGCTCACCGGACACTGCGTGCTGCGGGTTCGCGACGGGGTGACCGTCGGCGAGGCCGAGGCGGACAGCGCGACGATCGTGCACTTCGGGACCCCGTCCGGGGACGATCTCGAGGCCTACCTCGAGTCCGGCGAGCCCATGCAGGTCGCGGGCGCGTTCACACTCGACGGGCTCGGAGGGTGGTTCATCGACCGGATCGAGGGCGACCCGTCCAGCGTGATCGGCATCGGCCTGCCGTTGGTCCGCCGACTTCTCGGCGAGGTCGGCGTCGGCATCTCCGAGCTGTGGGCCGCGACCCCGGCCGACTGAACTCGAGCCCCGCCTACCGAAGTCATCGCCCACCGACACCGCGACTGCGGTGTCGGTGGGCGACTTCGTGTGCCGACCGGGCCCTCCCTACCGGCCCCGGTTCCCGCCGGTGTGCTCCTTCACGACGGGTCCGACGACGCGCAGTGCGTCCGGCGACGTCATGCCCCAGTGGGTGGCGGCGACGTGATGGTTGCGGACATCGCCGCTGACGTATGGCTGCCAGCCATCGGCCGCGAGCCGACCCGTCGGGTCGTCCTCACCCGCGGTGAAGAACAGCACCTCGCCGTCGAACACCTCGGGCCGGTACGTCGCGGTCAGCTCGGAGTTGTGCACGGCCGCCGCGACGAGTCGACCGACCATCTCGCCCGCCCGCTCCTCGCTCAGCCCCGTCAGCTGACCGAACATGGCAGCCATCTCGTCCGGGGTCACCTCCGAGGCCAGTTCGTCACCGACCCCGTCCATCCCCATCCCGCTGAGCACGTCTCCCATCGTCAGCCCGGTGCCCGCGCCGGACGCAACGACGGCGGCCTCGCCCTCGGCGGTGAAGCTGTCGAGCATCGCCAGCAGTTCCACCGTCTCGCCCTGCTCCTGCAGTTGCACGGCGATGGCGTGGCTGATCACCCCGCCCAGCGACCAGCCGAGCAGGTGGTACGGACCCGACGGCTGCACGCGGCGGATCTCTTCGAGGTAGAGCTCCGCGACGGCCTCGATCGAACCGGGCAGCTCGCCGTCGCCCAGCACGGCAGGCGTCTGCAGGCCGTAGATCGGCCGGTCCGCGTCGACGTGCTGGGCCAGTCCCGTGTAGCACCAGGCCAGCCCGACGATCGGGTGGACACAGAACAGCGGTGGCCGCGACCCCGTGGTGCGGATCGGGAACAGGACCTCGAAGGCCTGGTCTGCGCCGACGTCGCCCTGCTCGATGCGCTGGGCCAGTGCCTCCGGCGTGGGGTCGGAGAACAGCCACGGCATCTGCACGACGGTGTCGAGTTCGGCCCGCAGCCGGCTCACCACACGCATCGCGCCAAGAGAGTTGCCGCCGAGGTCGAAGAAGCTGTCATCGAGCCCCACGCGGTCCACCCCGAGCACCTCGACGAACGCCGAGGCGATCGCCTGCTCCGTCGGCGATTCCGGAGCGCGGTACTCACGCACCTCTACCACCGGCGCAGGCAAGGCCCTGCGGTCGAGCTTGCCCGACGCGTTGAGTGGCAGGTCGTCGAGCACCAGGATCTGCGACGGCACCATGTACGACGGAAGCGCCTCCCCCACAACGGCCTTCAATGCGACCGGATCGAGGACTGCCCCCGCTTCACCGACGACATAGCCTACGAGCATGTCCCCTGTGAGCTCCTGACGCACGACCACAACGGCGGCCCGCGCCACGCCTGCCGACCGGGTCAGCGCCGCCTCGATCTCGCCGAGTTCGATCCGCAGGCCCCGCAGCTTGACCTGGAAGTCGGTGCGGCCCAGGAACTCCAGCTGACCGTCCTGGTTCCACCGGACGAGGTCACCGGTGCGGTACATCCTGCCGCCGTCCCCGAACCGGTCGGCGACGAATCGGTCGGCGGTCAGGTCCGGACGGCCCTGGTAGCCGCGGGCCAGCTGGTCACCGGACAGGTAGAGCTCACCCGGCACACCCGGCGGTACCGGGTTCAGGCGTGGATCCAACACGTACACACCGGTGTTCCACACCCCTCGACCGATCGGCACCGAGGCACGGACGTCGTCCTCGAGGCGGTAGGCGGTCGAGGTCACCGTGACCTCTGTGGGTCCGTAGGTGTTGTCGAGCACGGCATCGGTCCGGTCCGCGAACCGCCGAGCCAGGTCTGCCGACAGTTCCTCACCACCGGCGAGGACGTACCGCAGCGAGGAGGGCAACTGCAGCGCCGGGTCGGCGAGGAAGACGTCGAGCATCGACGGCACGAATTCCATGATCGTCACCGACCACTCGCCCGCCGTCGCCGCCAGGTACTCGGGATCGCGATGTCCGTCCGGCTTCGCCACCACCAGGCGTGCCCCGGCATGCAGTGGCAGGAACAGCTCCCACACCGACACGTCGAAGGTGACGGGGGCCTTCTGCAGCACCGTGTCGGACGGGCCGAGCGGGTACCGGCCCTGCATCCACGCAATCTGGTTCACCGCCGCACCGTGACTGACCGCCACGCCCTTCGGCCGGCCGGTCGAGCCCGAGGTGAAGATCACGTAGGCCGTGTTCTCGGGCCGCAACGGCGCGCGCCGCTCGGTGTCCGTGACCGGTCGACCGGAGAACTCCGACACGTCCAACTCGTCGAGGTTCACCGACCGGAATTCCTCGGGGCACTCGAACGTGTCCCGCGCGGTCGACAGCACCACCGTCGGTGCGGCGACGCCGAGGATGTACGCGGAGCGCTCCACCGGCTGGTCCGGGTCCAGTGGCACGTACCCGGCGCCGGATCGGATGATCGCGTACATCCCGATCACCATCTCCAGTGAACGGTGCACCGCCAGCCCGACGAGCGACTCCGGTCCCACCCCCTGCGAGATCAGCCAGCGGGCCAGGCGGTTGACCGCCGTGTCGAACTCCGCATAGGTCAGATGGCGGCCTTCGAAAACCACCGCCGTCGCGTCGGGAGCGGCGGCGACCCGGGCGTCGAACCCATCGAGCAGCACCCCGGCGGGCACCGGCACGGAGGTCTGGTTCCACTCCTCGAGCATCGTGCGTCGCTCGTCGTCGTGGAGCAGGTCGACATCCCCGACGGGCACCGCCGTTGTCGAGACGACTGCGCGGAGGACCCGCAGGAACGACTCCACGAACCTCTGAATCGTCGACTCGTCGAACAGATCAGTCGAGTACGTCAGGTTGGCCACGATCCCGTCCGGCCTGCGGTCGTCGTCGTAACGGTCGGAAAAGGTGAAGTCGAGGTCGAACTGGGTGACGACCGTGTCGACTTCGATACCGGAGACCCGCAGACCCGCCAGCTCGAGATCTGTGTTTCCGAGATTCTGGAAGGCCATCGACACCTGGAACAGGGGCGAATGAGCCTGGGAACGAACCGGGTTCAGCGCGTCCACCAGCCGCTCGAACGGCACGTCCGCGTTCGCGAATGCCGCCAGATCCGACTCCCGGACTTGCGCGAGCACCGCCGCGAAGTCGGCGTCGGGCCGAATCTCGGTACGCAGCACCAGGGTGTTGACGAACATCCCGATCACGTCGTCGAGCGCCGCCTCACCGCGTCCTGCGATCGGAGTGCCGATCACGACGTCACGCGATCCGCTCAGCCGGCTCAACAACACCGCCAGCGCGGTGTGGAACACCATGAACGGTGTTGCCTGGTGCGCTCGGGCGTACTCGCTCAGCGCCTGGTGCAGGCCCGCCTCGATCTCGAAGGTCGATGCGGCACCACGATTCGTTGCGACCGCGGGGCGCGGGCGGTCCGTCGGCAGTTCGATCAGTTCCGGAAGCCCCGACAGCGCGGACGTCCAGTACCCGAGTTGAGTCGACAGCAATGACTCCGGATCCTGCTCGGACCCCAGCACCTCGTGCTGCCACAGTGCGAAGTCCGCGTACTGCACCGGCAGCGGCTCCCAGGTCGGCACCTCCCCGAGACTGCGCGCGGCGTACGCCACCATCACGTCTCGGGCCAAGGGGCCAACCGACCAGCCGTCTGCACTGATGTGGTGCACCACGAACACGAGGACGAATTCGTCGGCTCCGACCTCGAAGAGCGCGCCACGCAGCGGAACCTCCGCCGTCACGTCGAACCCCTGCGAGAGCAGTCCGACGACTCGGCCGAGCACCGCATCCGGAGCGACCGGGATCGGCGTCATCGCCGGAACCGCCTGCGTGGCAGGAACGATCACCTGGTATCCGGAACCGTCCGCCTCCGGGTACACGGTGCGCAGCGATTCGTGCCGCTCCAGCACGTCCCCGACCGCCGCCTGCAGCGCCGCGACATCCAGTTCACCTGAGAGTCGTACCGCGAGCGGAATGTTGTACGCCGGTGACGCGGTGTCGAACTGGTTGACGAACCACATCCGGGCCTGCGCCGACGACAACGGAATCCGTTCCGGTCGCGGACCCGCCACCAGAGCCTTCCGCTTACCCGAGCCCACATGCCGCTCCACCGCAACTGCCAGCGCAGCAACTGTCGGCGCCTCGAACAGCACCCGCAGGGGCACCTGTGCGTCCAGCGCCGCCCCCAGTCGCGAGATCACCTGGGTGGCGATCAGCGAGTTGCCACCCAACTCGAAGAAGTCGTCGTCGACGCCGACCCGCGGCGCCCCGAGCACCTCGGCGAAGACCCCGGCCACGATCTCCTCGATCGGAGTAGAAGGTGCCCGGAACTCGCGCACCTCGAAAACCGGATCCGGCAGCGACTTCCGATCCACCTTGCCGTTGGCGTTCAGCGGCATCAGGTCGAGGACCGTCACCGAGGACGGCACCATGTATGCCGGCAACCGAACGGCCAGCGCCGACCGCAGCTCGCCGACGGACGGGGCTGCCCCCGGCACCGGCACCACGTAGCCCACCAACCGGTCACCGGTGCGTGGGTCGCTGTGCAGCAGGACCACTGCCTGCCCGACCGATTCATGTTCGAGCAGTGCGCCTTCGATCTCACCCAGTTCGATGCGCTGACCACGCAGCTTGACCTGGAAGTCCGATCGCCCGACGTACTCCAACTCGCCCGAGGCATTCCAACGCACCAGGTCACCCGTGCGGTACATCCGCTCACCGGAGTCACCGAACGGGTTCGCCACGAACCGGTCCGCGGTCAGGTCGAACCGACCCCCGTAGCCACGACCGACACCGATACCACCGACGTAGAGCTCACCCTCCACTCCCGCAGGCACCAACCGCATCCGGCGATCCAGCACGAACAGATCGACGTTCGAGACCGGACGCCCGATCGGCACTCCCGCCACGTCCGCAACCGAGGCATCCTGGAACGAGACCACGTCCGACGCTTCCGTCGGCCCGTAGCTGTTCACCACCCGCAGCCCGGAATCCATCAACTCGGTGAGCTTGCCCACCCTGATGGGCTCGCCGCCGAGGAACACCACCTCGAGCCCGGACAGGACACCGTCGATGTCGCTGTCGACGACGGCCTCGAACGCGCTCGGCGACATGTTCGCCACCGCCACACCCCCTGCGCCGATCACCCGCAGGATGTCCCACGGGTCGAACCCGTCCGCCGCCAGGTGAATCGCGCGGCCCTCGGTCAACGCCGCCCACACGTTCTTCTGCGTCAGGTCGAAACTCGGCGACGAGGCGACCAACAACCCGCCGTCGACCGGTAGTTCCCGCCGGTACCAGGCAAGGGTGTTCTCGATACCGGCCATCGGTACCAGCGTCGGCTTCGGCTTGCCCGTCGACCCCGACGTCGAGATCACGTAGCCCAACCGGCCGGCCGCGCCGGGTTCACGCCAGCGATCAACCGGGCGCACCAATGGCCCTGCTGCCATGTCGAATTCATCCAACGCCACCACCGCGACCGACAACGCACGAGCCGTCGCGCTCACCACGCACCGGGCCCCGGTGTCCGCGACAATCGACTCGATCCGCTCCGCCGGGTAGGTCGGGTCGATCGGCGCGTACGCCGCCCCGGCCTTCCACACCGCCAGCATCGCCACGATCCACTCCGCCGACCGAGGCAGCACCAACGCCACCACCTCGTCGGCACCGACACCGAGCCGAACCAACTCGCCCGCCAGCGCGGTCGACCGCGCGTCGAGCTCGGCGTAGGTCAACGACACCTCACCCGCCACCACGGCAACCGTGTCGGGGAACCGGTCCGCCCGGTCACCGAACAGCGACACCGGCGACGCCACCGAGGCCGGTGAACGGCGGCCTCGCGACCACCCGAGCACCCGGGCGCTCTCGATCTCGTCGACGATCGTGATGTCGCCTACTGCCCCCGACGGGTCCGCGACCAGAGCGGACAGCACCCGCCGGAACCGCTCGACAAACGAGATGATTGTCGATTCGTCGAAAAGGTCGGTCGCGTACTCGAACTCGGCGAGCATCCCCACGCCCGCCTCACCCTCGGACATCGTCAGCTGCAGGTCGACCTTTGCGACCGCGGCGTCGTGGTCGACGCCGGAGATCGTCAGACCCGGCAGTTCGAGCGAAGCCTGCGCGAAGTTCTGGAACACCAGCATCACCTGGAACAGCGGGTGACGGGCCTGCGACCGCGCGGGGTTCAGCACCTCGACCAGCCGCTCGAACGGCACATCCGCATGCCCGAAGGCCTGCAGATCGGTCTCCCTGGCGCGCGCCAGCAGCTTCGTGACCGACTCGGTCTGGTCCAGTTCGGTCCGCAACACCAGCGTGTTGACGAACATGCCGACGACGTCGTCCAGCGCCGCGTCACCGCGACCCGCCACCGGGGTGCCGATGGCGATGTCGTCCGCCCCGGAGAGCCGCGACAGGAGCACGGCCAGCGCCGCGTGCACCACCATGAAGAGCGTGACGTGATTCTCCCGGGCCACCCGGTTCAGCTCCAGGCGCAGGCCCTCGTCGAGGGAGAAGCGATGCTTCGCACCGCGGTACGAGGCCGCGGCGGGGCGTGCCCGGTCGGCCGGCAGGTTCAGCTGATCCGGCAGACCGTCCAGCGTTTCCTTCCAGTGCGCGAGCTGGCCGGCGATCAGCGACTCCGGGTCGTCCTCTGACCCGAGCACCTCCCGCTGCCACAGCGCGAAGTCCGCGTACTGCACGGCCAACGGCGCCCAGGTCGGCACCTCGCCGCGACTTCGCGCCTCGTACGCCACCATCACGTCGCGCGCCAACGGTCCGATGGAGAAGCCGTCGGCCGCGATGTGATGCACCACGACCACGAAGACGTGGTCGGTCTGGGAGAGCTCGAACAACCTCGCCCGCACCGGGACAGCCGCCGTGATGTCGAACCCCGCCGACACGAAGGCGGCGATCGTGGGGGTCAGCGAGTCCGGCGAGAGCTGCTGGACCTCGAATTCGAGGCCGGCCTCTCCCGCGCCGAGAACCTGCTGGCGCGGACCGTCGTCGGAGTTGGGGAAGGTGGTGCGCAGCGACTCCTGCCGTTCCAGCACGTCCCCGACCGCCGCACGCAGCGCCGAGACGTCGAGCTCACCAGTCAGTCGAATCGCCAGCGGAATGTTGTACGCAGGCGACTCCGGATCGAATCGGTTGAGGAACCACATCCGGGACTGCGCCAACGACAGCGGAATCCGCTCAGGGCGCGGACCCGCCACCAAGGCCACTCGCCCACCGGAGCCCACGTGCCGCT
>NZ_JBSGTR010000084.1:0-19763 GCF_053607505.1 Rhodococcus sp. NPDC055112 | reverse complement strand
GTTGACGAGTCCTGACACTCGTCAACCGCGCACGGGCGGCGTAGCCGCCTATACCTCGATGATCATGGCGATGCCCTGGCCGCCGCCGCCACAGAGGGCCGCGGCACCCTTGCCGCCGCCGCGCGCCTTGAGCGAATGCGCCAGGGAGAGGACGATCCTCGCGCCGGACATGCCGACCGGGTGCCCGACGGCGATGGCACCGCCGTGGATGTTGACCTTGTCCGCGTCGACGCCGAGCTGACGCATCGAGGCGATCGCGACACCGGCGAACGCCTCGTTGATCTCGAGCAGGTCGAGGTCGGCGACGGTGGTCTCACCGTCACGCTTCAGCGCCGCCTCGATGGCGTTGGCGGGCTGGTGCAGCAGGGAGGTGTCGGGGCCCGCGACGAGGGCGTGCGCCTTGATCTCGGCGATCCACTCGATGCCGCGGGCCTCGGCGACGTCCTTGCGCATCACGATGACGGCGGCCGCGCCGTCCGACAGCTGGGAGGACGCGCCCGCGGTGATGGTGCCGTCCTTCGCGAACGCCGGACGCAGCTTGCCGAGGGAGTCCACGGTGGTCCCGGCGCGGATGCCCTCGTCGTCGGCGACGGTGACGGTGCCCTTGCGGGACGCGATCTCCACCGGCGCGATCTCGGCCGCGAACGCGCCCGACTCGGTCGCGGCGGCGGCGAGGCGGTGCGAGCGGGCCGCGAACTCGTCCTGCTCGGCGCGGCTGATGTTCTCCGACGCCTGGTAGCTCTCGGTGGACGCGCCCATCGACACGCCGTCGAACGCACACACCAGTGCGTCCCGGTCCAGGGCGTCCTCGAAGCCGGTGGTGCCGTACTTCAGGCCGGTCCTGGCACCGCGCACCAGGTACGGCGCGTTCGTCATCGATTCCATGCCGCCCGCGACCACGACGTCGGCGGCGCCGGTGGCGATCAGCCGGTCGGCCTGCATGATCGCCTCGAGGCCGGACAGACAGAGGTTGTTCACGGTGGTGGCGGGCACCGTCATCGGCAGGCCTGCCGCGACCGCCGCCTGGCGCGCCGGGTTCGGGCCGACACCGGCCTGCACCACGGTGCCCATCACCACTGCGTCGACACCGTCGGTATCGAGGCCGCTGCGCTCGAGGGCGGCGGCGATCGCGCGCCCGCCCAACTCCGCCGCCGTCAGCGACGCCAGCGCGCCGGAAAGCTTGCCGATCGGGGTCCTGGCCCCCGCAACGATGACACTGGTGCTCACGCTGATCTCTCCTTCGCCGCTGTACTGTCGTCGCGCTGTACTGCTGACCGCGCCTAAGGATCTTCCCACCTGTGGCCGTCGCCACCTCACCGAGGGCAACAGCGCGCGATCGGATTCCACCGACATGTCAGAGTGACTTCGTACAGTCGGCGAATGTCCGTCACCGAGCACTGGTCCCGCATCACCGAATGGTGCGCCGAGCACGCGCCACTCACCGCACAGTCGATCGCTGGACCTGCCAGCCGAGCGGAGATCGACTCGGCGCAGGCCGCGACAGGAGCGGAATGGCCGGACGAACTCCGGGATCTCTACCTCGTCCAGAACGGCGCGCGGACGCACACCGATTCGGGGCAGTTCCTCGGCAGCGTCCTCCCCGACAAGTTCATGCTCTCGCTGGAGGACGCGCTCGAGCGGCGTTCGCTCATGCTGGAGGTGTGGGAGGAACTGGTCGCCGCCGATCCGGACTTCTACGAGCCCGACACGACTTCCACTACTTCGTCGACACCCGGGCAGGCTCGCGGCGCGGGTGCGTCACCGAGTACGCACATGAGGCGGTGGACGAGCGGGGTCCCCGATGGGACTCGATTTCAGATCTGCTCGCCGAACTCGCATCCAGCCTCGAGCAGGGCACCCCGTTCGAATCGTGGGAGCCAGGCGTCGTCGACGGCGCGCTCCGGTGGACGTTCCGCGCGTAGGACCGGCGCGCTACCCGTCGACCCGATACCGGATCAGGCGTGAACTGTTCGCCACCACGGCGACCGAGGACGCGTTGTGCAGGATCGCCGCGAGCACAGGGGACAGCGCGCCCCCGGCCCCGACCAGCAGTCCGAGGGCGTTGACGGCGATGGACATCGAGTAGTTCTGCCGGATCAGGCGGACCGCGTGAGCCCCGAGGTCGCGGACCTCGAGCAGTCGTGTCAGATCGTCGCTCGCGAGCGCGACGTCGGCGGTCTCGACGGCGACATCGGTGCCCGCCAGGCCCATCGCTATCCCGATGTCGGCCGCGGCGAGCGCAGGCGCGTCGTTGGTGCCGTCGCCGACCATCGCGACCACGTGGCCCTCCGCCCGCAGCCGCTCGACGACCTCGAGCTTGTCGTCGGGAAGCACCTCGGCCCGCCACTCCTCGATCCCCAGCTCCGTGGCGACGGCGGCGGCCGTCTCCGGATGGTCACCGGTGAGCATGATCACCCGCCGCGCCCCGGTGGCCCGCAGTCGGTCCAGGACCGGCCGCGCTTCGGGTCGCAGCTCGTCGCGCAGGCTGATCAGGCCGACCAGCCGGCCGTCGACGGCCAGCAGCAGCGGGGTCTCCGCGCGCCGCCGCAGTTTGCCGACCCAGTCGGCGGCCCGTTTCGAGACCCGCACATTCTCCGATTCCAGCAGCGACACGCTGCCGAGCAGCAGGGTCCGGCCGTCCGCCCAGGTGCGCATGCCCAGCCCGACGAGCACCTCACACTCCTGGTGCGGCGGGATCTCGATGTGCCGCTCCGCCGTCGATCGCAGCACCGCCTCGGCCAGCGGATGCCGCGAGTGGATCTCGGAGCTCGCGGCATAGGCCAGCACCTGATCCGGTCGCCAGTCCTTCGCCAACGCGACGATGTTGGTCACCACGGGCCTGCCGACGGTCAGCGTTCCCGTCTTGTCGAAGACGAACGCGTCCACCCGCCCGGCGTCCTCGAGGTGCGAGCCGCCCTTGATGAGGATCCCCCGCCTGGCGCCGTTGCCGATGGCCGCGCTGATCGCCGTCGGCGTCGCGAGCCCGACCGCGCACGGGCAGGCGACCAGCAGCATGGTCATCGCCCGGCGCACGTCCCGCGTCACCGCCAGTGTCAGCGCGGAGAGCACGAAGGAGGCGGGGACGAACCGGCGCGAGAAGGTCTCCCCCACCGTCTGGATCGCGGCCCGGTCCTCCTGCGCGTCTTCCACGCGCGTGATGATCCGACCGATGGTGGTGTCATCACCCACCGCGTCCGCGCGCACCACCAGCCTGCCGCGCATCACCACCGACCCGGCGTGCACCCTCGCCCCTGCGACGATGCTCGCGGGCAGCGTCTCGCCTGTGATCGCCGACCGGTCGACGATGGCCTCGCCCTCGATCACGATCCCGTCGACCCCGAGTGCGATGTGCTCGTGCACGATGACCTCGTCGCCGACCTCCAATGCGTCGATCCCGACCTGGACCTCGCACCCGTCGGCCGACCGGACCCAGGCGGTGTCCTGGGTGCCCTTGAGCAGGTCCGAGATGGCGCGTCTGGTGCGGCGCAGCGTCAGATCCTGAAGGTACTCACCGATGTTCAGTAGCCAGAGCACGGTGAGGGCGACGACGTTCTCGCGGAGCACGAGGCTGGCGACGGTGGCCGCCGAGACCAGCGCGTCGGTGCCGGGCGCCCGGCTGCCGCGCAGCGCACGCACTGCTCCGCGCAGGAACGGATATCCCGTGAACACCGTCGCCCCGGTGGCCACGGCGCGTCCGGTTGGGCCCAGCAGCGCGGGCCGCCCGAGTGCGTACCGACGGAATCCGAGCAGCGCGAGCGCCACCCCGCCGACAGCCATCCGCACGACGTCCGCATTGGCGATGTCCGCGGAGGTGGGCGCCCGATCCGGCACCAGGGCGTCGGGGATGTGCCTGCTGTCGCGGATGGCGGCCGCGAATCCGTCCCGGTCGGCGGTGCGGGACGAATACCAGATGACGATCGAGGCGGTGCGCGGATAGGCGTGCACGGCCCGTACCCCGGTCAGGGCGCCGACGGCGTCTTCGACGGCGACCGCCCGCGGCCGGCTACCCCGCAGCCACGGCGCGTGCATCCGCACCCGCCCACCCGCGTCGGACAGGACGGTCAGGTCTCCGGCCGCGGCCGGAACCTGATGCAGCACCGCCGGTTCCGCGGACATCTCGTCCTAGTGAGCGTGCCCGCGGCCCGCGTCCGCAACCCCCGGCGGCGGCACCTCTTCGCCGAGCCGCTCTCGCGCTTCGGCCATCACGTCGGCCATCTTGAGGCGGGCTGATTCCGCGCCTTCCTCTGCCCTGCGGGCGCCGCGCAGGCCCCACTCGGTGGCTGTCACGGCGGCTTCCCGCAACGGTGCCCTCGCGACGATCCGCCGCGCCCCGTTGTAGGCGGCGACACCCACGGCCCCCGTGACCACCGTCGAGGCGGCCTTGATGATCAGTCCGTGCAGAGGCATCGTCGTTCCTCCTGCTGGTGCGGCGTGTGTCCATTGTGCCGCACCGACGCGCGATCGTGGAGCCCTATCGGGAACCAACGGGCGGCGTCGCGGCATCGCCTGGCGCGACCGACCGCACCACATCGGCGAGCCTGCGGTAGCCGTCCGCGCGGCCGCTGGAGGAGCGGAACACGAGGCCGATCGTCCGGCCGGGCGCCGGGCTCGCGAACCGGGCAGTGGCGAGGTCGCCGCGGCGGGTCTCCACCGGGACCGCGGACTCCGGCACCAGCGTCACCCCGAGGCCGCCGGCGACGCACTGCACCACGGTCGCGAGCGAGGTCGCTCGGGTGTCCCCGGACAACGGGTGCGCATCCACCGAACGGCACAGATCCAACGTCTGGTCCCGCAAGCAGTGTCCCTCGTCGAGCAGCAGCAGCGGCAGGTCGTCGAGTACCTGCAACGACAGGTCGGCCCGCCCGGCCAGCTTGTGCTCGCCCGGCACCACCAACACGAAATCCTCTGTGTAGAGCGGGATCTCCACCAGCCCGGTCGCCTCCGACGGCAGGGCCAGCACCGCGACGTCCAGCACACCCGCACGCAGCGAATCCAACAACCGCGCGGTCTGGTCCTCGATCACCTGCGGCACGACCGCGGGCAGCTCGGCTCGCATCGCGGGCAGCAGGGCGGGCAGCACGTACGGCGCGACGGTCGGGATAAGCCCCATGCGCACCGGGCCGCCGAGCCGGTCCCCCACACCGGCCGCGGTGGCGACGAATCCGTCCGCGGCCTCGAGGATCACCTTCGCCTGCGCGAGCAGCTGGGTGCCTGCATCGGTCACGAGCACCCGACGGGTGCTGCGCTCGATCAGCTGCACCCCGAGCCCGTTCTCGAGCGCCGCCAGCGCCTGCGACAACGTGGGCTGGCTCACATTCAATCGCGCTGCCGCGGTACCGAAGTGGCGGTACTCGGCGACCGCGACGAAGGCACGCAGCTGCGACAGTGTGGGTTGATAGGTCTGATCAGCCATGCCTATCAGTGTAGTGGCATATATCGCCTTTACCTTTTGAGCGGTTTCGGGCACTATGGACTCATACCAAAGAGCGCAGGTCAGCGGGGAGCCGCGAGACCCGCTCCCGGTATCGAAATCACCAGGCGCAGCCACCAGTGTGGCTGCCCGCGCCCGAAGATCCATCACAAGTAGGAGGACGAGACATATGGCTCTGCTGACCATCGGCGACCAGTTCCCGGCGTACAACCTCAAGGCCGTCATCGGTGGGGACCTGTCCAAGGTCGACGCCCAGCAGCCTGACGACTACTTCACCCAGGTCACCAGCGACGACTACGCGGGCAAGTGGCGGATCGTGTTCTTCTGGCCCAAGGACTTCACCTTCGTGTGCCCCACCGAGATCGCCGCGTTCGGCAAGCTGAACGAGGAGTTCGCGGATCGCGACGCCCAGGTGCTCGGCGCCTCGGTCGACAACGAGTTCGTGCACTTCCAGTGGCGTGCACAGCACGACGAGCTCAAGACCCTCCCCTTCCCGATGCTCTCGGATCTCAAGCGTGAGCTGGCCGAGGCCACCGGCGTCCTCAACGCCGACGGTGTCGCGGACCGCGCCACCTTCATCGTCGACCCGAATAACGAGATCCAGTTCGTCTCCGTCACCGCGGGTTCCGTCGGCCGCAACGTCGACGAGGTGCTGCGCGTGCTCGACGCACTGCAGTCGGACGAGCTGTGCGCCTGCAACTGGAAGAAGGGCGACCCGACCATCAACGCGGGCGAGCTGCTGGCGGAGAGCGTCTAGTCATGAGCGTCGAGAACCTGAAGAACTCGCTGCCCGAGTACGCCAAGGACCTCAAGCTGAATCTCGGCTCGCTCACGCGGTCGACCGAGCTGAACGAGCAGCAGCTGTGGGGCACGTTCCTCGCCGCAGCGGCAGCCACCCGGTCCGCGACCGTGTTGCGTGAGATCGCGGAAGAGGCCGCCGACAAGCTGTCGGAGGAGGCCTACAACGCCGCCCTCGGTGCCGCGTCGATCATGGGCATGAACAACGTCGCGTACCGCGCGAAGAGCTTCCTCGGTGACGACTTCACCCAGGTGCGCATGGGCCTTCGCATGAACATCATCGGCAGCCCCGGCGTCGAGAAGGTCGACTTCGAGCTGTGGTCGCTCGCCGTGTCGACCATCAACGGTTGCCACGACTGCACCACCGCCCACGACGCGGTGGTCCGCAAGGAGGGCCTGACCAAGGAACAGGTCTGGGAGTCCGTGAAGGTCGCCGCCACCCTCCAGGGCGTGGCCCAGGCGATCACCGCCAGCGAGACCCTCGCGGGAGCGAGCGTCTAGTCCGGCTTCACCCGTCACACCGAAGGTGTCTTTTGCGCGATCCACTCGCGCAAAGGGCACCTTCGGTCGTTGCCGGCGGTATCGTTTAACGATGAGTATCGAGGTTGACGTCGTCAGGGTATTCACCGATGCGAACGGCCACCACGGCAACGCATTGGGCATCGTGGACGCGACATTGGTGCCGACGGAACTCAGGCAGGGCCTGGCCGCCGAACTCGGGTTCAGCGAGACGGTTTTCGTCGAACTCCCCGGCCCGGGCGCCGCGAGCGCGCGGGCGCAGATCTTCACCCCTGCCACCGAACTGCCCTTCGCCGGGCACCCGACGGTCGGCCTGTCCTGGTGGCTGCGCGAACGGGGCGCGGCCGTCGACGTCCTCGAGGTCCCGGCTGGCCCTGTCACGACCTACGTCGACCACGGGATGACCTGGGTGCGCGCCAAACCCGATTGGGCGCCCGAGTTCACCCTGCACCCGAAACCCGACTCCGCGGCGGTGGTCTCCACCAGGGCGGACTCCTTCGACTCCGGCCACCACTACGTCTGGGCCTGGGCGGGCGAGGGCGCGATCAGGTCCCGAATGTTCGCCCCGCTCATGGGGATACCGGAGGACGAGGCGACCGGCGCGGCGGCGATCCGGATCACCGAACACCTGCGTCGAAGCCTGCACATCACCCAGGGGCGCGGCTCACAGCTCTACACCGTCTACTCACACGACGGATGGGTCGACGTCGGCGGACGCGTGCACCCGGACCCGACGCTGCGCGTGTAAACCGACCGGTCACCCGGACAACGCGCGATCGACCGCCGCCTCGATGAGTTCGTCGATCTCGCTCTCGGAGAACAGGTCCGGCAGCGTCAGCCGATCGACGATCAGCCAGTTCAGCGCGAGGTAGAGCAGACGGACCGTGGTCGCATCGCCCGGCATGCCCGCCTGCAGGTGATTGGTGACGTTGAAATCCAGGTCGGCCCGGATCCGTTCGGTCAGCACGGCGCGCAATTCGGGCCGCCGGGTCGCCTCGAGCCTGAGCTCGAGCAGGGCGAGGAAGCCAGTGCGGAACTCGGTGATCCGGCCGACGACCTCACGCATCAGCTCGACCAGACGATCACGGTCGTGCGGACCCCCGAGGCTCTGTGCCAAGGACGCGGCATCGGGCGTCAGCCTCTCGTAGAACCGGCCGCCCGCCTGCGCCAACAGGTCGTCGCGGTTGGCGAAATAGTTCGACGCCGTACCCGGCGGCACCCCAGCCCGCGAGTCGACGGCCCTGAAGGTGAGCCCGCGCGCACCCAGTTCCGCCAGGACCTCGATCGCGGCGTCGACCAACGCCGCCCGTCTCTCCGGATTACTCCGCACTTGACACCACTCCATCCGTAGTACTACGTTCAGACCACTTCAAATAGAGTACTACGGACGGAGCGGTGCATATGCGAAAGCTTGTCTACTACGTGGGTGTCTCGCTCGACGGTTACATCGCAGGCCCCGGCGGCGAATGGGAATTCATGCTCTCGGACGAGATGACGGCCTGGATCACCGAGCGGTACCCGGACACCGTGCCCACCCACATCCGCCCCCATCTCGGCCTCGAAGGCGCAGCCAACCGAGCGTTCGACACGGTGCTGATGGGCCGCGGGACCTATCAGCCCGGCATCGACGCCGGCGTCACCAGCCCCTATTCCCACCTGCGTCAGTACGTGGTCTCGACCACCCTCGGCGAGATCGCCGACCCGGCGGTCGAGCTCGTCACCGGCGACCCGGTCGCCCTCGTCCGTGAGCTCAAGGCACAGGAGGGGATGGACGTCTGGCTCGCGGGCGGCGGAAAGCTGGCGGGCACCCTGCTGCCCGAGATCGACGAGCTCGTCATCAAGCGCTACCCCGTGATCGCGGGATCCGGCATCCCGGCGTTCGACGGGCCGTTCCTGCCGACGCCGTTCACCCCGACCCGCACCGATTCCCTCGACAACGGCGCCTCGGTCACCTGGTTCTCCCGAACCCCGGCGGCCTGACCTGATGCGGAGGCCGGTCGCCATCAGCCCTGCGGCGACCGGCCCGCCGCCAGATCGTCCGCACTGAGCCGCACCTCGATCTCCCCACCCAGCGTCACCCCTGGCGAGAGCGGAAGCCGGTCGCCGCTCCAGAATCGGCCCGGGTCATACCAATTCGTCTTGCGGCGCTCGGTGAGCAGCCCCATCGACTCGTAGGTCTGCGCGACCACCTCGGCGCAGTACGCGCTCTCCAGGCCGGCCGATGCCTCCTCGGAATCCCTGGCCGAACGACGCCGTAGCGACGGCAGCCGACCACCGAACCAGCGCGTGACCAGTTTCGCCGTGGACGGGAACGGCGTGCCGTCGAGCCGCGCGATGGTGCGCATCAGCGCGTCCTCCTGTTCGCGCGTGACCGGCTCCTCGAGCTGCCGCAGCCAGCCGCGCTGCCCGTACTTCGCGCCCCACACCTGGACGGCCTGCCGCAGGTCGTGCAGCTGCACCCCGCGCTGAAACCGCCCGGTCCACATGTCCTGCAAGGAATGTCCGAGTTCCGCATGCCACATCAGCGGCGGCATGTCGTCGAGGACCACCGACATCCCGACGTGGTTCACGGGGCTGTTCGTCAGCGTCTGGATCGCCCGATCCGCACCCGAGTGGCCGCGGAAGATCCAGATGTCCCCGGTTCGGGTGGCATCAACGGCCTCGTCGAGGCTCACCTGCGATTCGTGCATCCGGCGACTCATGCACCTAGCCTAGAGCGATGCGCATGGACGGCAGACACGTGTGGAAGCTCGTCGGACTCGCGGGCGTCGTCGGCGTCGCGGCCACGGGGGCCTTCGCCGCGCGCGCCGAACGCAAGCGCCGTGCCTACACTCCCGACGAGGTCCGGTCCCAGCTGCACGCCCGCTTCGCGCAGGCCACCGCCGCTGCCGACCTCCCGCGGGTGGATCTGATCGAGGTGAAACCGACTCTGCGCGAACGCGTGTCGGGCCTCTTCCGGGGTGTGTGCCGGCAGGGCGGGGAGTGACATGCCCGATCATGTGATCCGATCGCCCCAGGTTTCAGACGCGGTCTGGGACACATCGGACTTTCCCGACAGTTCGACGTGGACCGTGGTCCTCACCGGGGCCGAGCGATCGGAGATCGTCGAGGCGGCCAGATCCGACGCCGCCGACGACTCGCGGCTGTTCCCCACCCTTCGGTCCCGCTGCGGCCAGTGGGCGCACACGCTGAACTCGGGATGCGGTTTCGTCCTGCTGCGCGGGTTCCCACTGGACGAACTCAGCACCGACGAGATCGAGCGGGCCTACCTCGCGCTGGGAGCCATGCTCGGAGATCCGGTGAGTCAGGATCGCGACGGCTCGGTGCTCACCCACATTCGCGACGAGCGGATCGAGAGGACCGATCCCACCGTCCGGCTCTACCGGACACGGGAGCGCCAGGATTTCCACACCGACGGTTCCGACCTCGTCGCGCTGCTGTGCCTGGCCAAGGCCGCCACCGGAGGCGAGAGCTGGATCGCCAGCTCGGCAGCGATCTACAACGAGGTGCTGCGGCGGCGGCCCGATCTCCTCGAGGTCCTGTACTCCCCCATGCCCTGGGACCGCAACGGCGAAGAGGCCGCGGGCGACCCCCCGTACTTCGAACTCGCTCCACTGAACGACATCGGCGGCGTGCCCCGCCTGTTCTACATCAGCTGGTACATCCGCGATTCCCAACGACACCCGCAGGCCCCCCGCCTGACGGCGGAGCAACACGAGGCACTCGAACTCATCGAGGCGATCGCCAACGAACCCCGCTTCCACGTCGAGATGGTCTTCGAACCCGGCGACGTCCAGATCCTCAACAACGGGCGCATCCTGCACGCCCGCAACGCCTACCAGGACCACCCCGACCTCGCCAGGCGCAGGCACCTGCTGCGATTGTGGCTGTCGGCCGCGAGCGACCACAGCGTCGCGGAACCGCTGCGGTCGGGGATCCCGCGGCGCTGACCCAGGGGACGATCCCGCGGGGTGGGGTCGAAAGGCCCTAGCCGAGACCGGCCCCCCGGGCAGATAATTGACTGTCCGGTTTCGAGGAGCCCCGGCGAGGTCCCCGGGCGCCGGTCAACGGTGAGGAGGCGGTCATGGACACCGCGGTGCCGGACACCGGCGTCATACAGAGCGCGGTCGATCTGGCGTGCCGCGCACCATCGGTGCACAACAGCCAGCCGTGGCGGTGGCGATACTCCGCGGGTCGGCTCGACCTGTTCAGCGAGCGCACCCGGCTCCTGCCGTCCGCCGATCCCTCCGGACGCCAGCTGCACATCAGCTGCGGCGCGGCGCTCCATCACGTCGAGGTCGCCCTCACCTCGCTGCGCTGGCGATCGGACATCGACCTCCTGCCCGAGCCCAGCCTTCCCCGGCTCGTCGCCGCGATCCACTGTCACCGGGACGCGACCCCGCGCTCACACGACTTCGACCTGGTCTCCGCCATCCGCCATCGCCGCACCGATCGCAGACCCTTCGGCCCGCTCGCCGCGGAGGCGGGACCGGTCGGGAGCCTGGGCGATCAGGCGGGCAGGTTCGGCGTCACGCTGACGGTCCTCGCGCCCGAGGCGAGGACGACGCTGGCCGCCGCGACCGACGCCGGCTCCGCGGCCAGGCGCTACGACGCCGACTACCAGGCCGAACTGCACTGGTGGGCCGGGCACTCCCTGATCGGCGAGGGGATACCTCCCGATTCGCTGGCCACCACCGGCGAGAGCGCACACGTCCCGATCGGACGAGCGTTCCCGCGTCCCGGCAGGCAGGAGTCGACGCCCCAGCCGGGCGTCGACCAGTCAACCGTGCTGATGCTGAGCACCGATTCCGACTCACCTGCGGCCTGGACGCGGTGCGGGCAGGCGCTGTCCGCGGTCCTGCTCGAGGCGACATCGAGAGGGATCGCGACCTGCCCGCTGACGCACCTCACCGAGGTCGAACGGAGCCGGGACATGATCGCGGAGCTGGCGCCCGACGCCGGACTCCCCCAGGTCCTGCTGCGGGTCGGCTCGGTCACCGGCTCGCCCCCCGCGGGGCACACGCCGCGCCGATCGACCGCAGAGGTTCTCACCCTGCACTGAACCGCCGACCGGCAGGCGCGAACGCTCAGCCGAGCGCCTTGAGGACCCCCGCCGCCATCTCGGCCACCTCGTCGTCGGTCATCACGAAGGACGGCGAGAACTGCATGGCGCCGACGCCTGCCGCGCGACCCGAGATGCCGTGCTCCCGAAGGGTCTTGACGAACGGCAACGCCTCCGCGGGATCCGCGAGCTGCACCGCCGCCACCGCACCGAGACCGCTACGCACCTCCGCGACCCGCGGGTGCTCGGCCAGCGGAGACAGGTGCTCGTGCAGCGAGCGCTCGAGCCGAGCGGACTCCTCGAGCAGGTTCTCCCGCTCGAGAATGTCGAGGTTCGCCAGCGCAGCGGCTGCCGCGCCCGCGTGCCCGCCATAGGTGTACCCGTGCCGCCACCACACGCCGCCGGAGAAGAAGGGCTCGGCGACCCGGGGCGCGATGAACACCGCGCCCATCGGGACGTATCCGGAGGTGAGCCCCTTCGCCGTGGTCACCATGTCCGGCTGCAGGTCGAAACGCGTCGAGGCGAACCACGACCCACCGATCCGGCCGAAGCCCGTGACCACCTCGTCGACGACGAACAGGATGTCGTGCTCGCGGCAGATCTGCCTGACCTCGGCGAGGTAGCCCTCCGGCGGCAGATAGATCCCGCCCGCGCCGATGATCGGCTCGACGAAGAAGGCCGCGATCGTATCCGCGCCCTCCCGCTCGATGAGCTCGAGCAGGCTCTTGCCGTTGTCCCACTCCACCGTCCTGGCGTCCGGCATCAGCTCGCCGTAGCCCTCCCGGTTCACCGGGATGCCTGCCAGCGCGGTGCCGGCCACGTGCATGCCGTGGTAGGCCTTCTGCCGCCCGACCACGATGCGCTTGTTCGGCTTGCCCATCTCGTGCCAGTAGCGCCGGGCCAGCTTGGCCGCGGTGTCGACGGAGTCCGAGCCACCCGAGGTGAAGAAGATCTTGCTACCGGGCACCGGCGCGATCGCGGACAGGCGCTCGGCGAGCGCGAACGTCGTCTCGGGCGCGAAGTCACCGAAGTTGGAGAAGTGCGCGATCGACTTGAGCTGCGTCGCGACCGCGTCCGCGATCTCGGCGCGACCGTGCCCGACGTTGGTGAACCAGAGACCCGCGGTCGCGTCCAGGTAGCGGTTGCCCTTGTCGTCCCAGATGTACGCGCCCTCACCGCGGCTGACAACGAACGGACCGCCGTCGCTCACCGCGCCCATGTCCGCGAATCCGTGCCACAGTGCCTGGGTGTTCGTCACGCCATCTCCTCGCTCTCGCCGGTGGCGATCTCGTCCGCCGTCAGCCGGCGCTCGACTCCACCGTATCGCCACCGCTGGGCGAGCCTGCCCGCGGCGTTGACCGCGAACGACATCAGCACCATGGCCAACAGCAACACCACGAGTCCGATGGACATCTGCAGGTAGCCCTGCGTCCGCGGGTCGATGAACGGGTACGGGTACCAGTCGACGATCGGGCCGCGGATCAGCGTGTAGACGCCGTACACGACCGGGAACCACAGCCAGGTCATCGACTGCCGATCGGTGATCCGCATCCGCGGCGGGTTGATCAGCCAATCCAGGAAAACCACGAGCGGCAGGATCTCGTGCAGGAGGACGTTGATCCATTTGTCCTGCAGCATCACATCGACGTTGGCGAGCAGAACCGCGTAGATGATCCCGGTGATGACCATGTACACGGTGGTCGCGCCGCGAAAGAGCTGCCAGTTCCGCGACTGCGGGTCCGCGAACGCCCCGACGAGGAGCACGATCACGGCCAACACATTGCTCAGGATCGTGAAGTAGCTGAAGTAGTTGGTGGTCGAGAACGTCTCGCTATCGATGTTGCGCAGCGGGATCCAGACCAACGCGAGGATCCCGAGGCCGGCGAACGCCAGCCGCAGCGCCCGCCAGATCGGATTCGTGTGTGGGTAGACCGGGGTATCCGTGGCAGCAGTCACCCGCAGATGTTCGCACAGGGCAACAACGGGCTGCGGTATTTGAGTGGCGGCCTTTCGATAGGCTGGACCGAGCATGTCCACCACACCTTCGCCCGAGCTGCCCGACGTCGATCGCCGCGAGCTCAAGCGCCGCCTCGCCCACCTCTCCCTCCGGGACGAGCACCGACTCCGACGCCGCCTCGACCGCGCCTCCAACCCCGAGGCCCTCACCGGGGTCTTTCGCGAGGTGTCGCAGGCGGAGGCCAGGATCGCCTCCCGCCGCGCGAACGCCCCGAAGACCAGCTATCCCGACAACCTTCCGGTCAGCCTGCGCCGCGACGACATCGCCGCCGCGATCGCGGCGAACCAGGTCGTGATCGTGGCGGGCGAGACCGGTTCCGGTAAGACCACCCAGATCCCGAAGATCTGCCTCGACCTCGGGCGTGGCGTGCGCGGCCTGATCGGGCACACCCAGCCGCGCCGGATCGCGGCGCGCACCGTCGCCGAGCGCATCGCCGAGGAGTTGGACACCCCACTCGGCGAGGCCGTGGGCTACACGGTCCGCTTCACCGACCAGGTGTCGGACGGCACCCTGATCAAGCTGATGACCGACGGCATCCTGCTCGCCGAGATCCAGCGAGACCGGATGCTGCGCCGGTACGACACCCTCATCATCGACGAGGCGCACGAACGCAGCCTCAACATCGACTTCATCCTCGGCTACCTCAGGGAACTGTTGCCGCGGCGGCCCGACCTGAAGGTGATCATCACCTCCGCGACGATCGACCCGGAGCGCTTCGCCCAGCACTTCGCCGTGAACGGGGTGCCAGCGCCGATCGTGGAGGTCTCGGGTCGCACCTTCCCCGTCGAGATCCGGTACCGGCCGCTGAGCGTCGACGTCGGCGAGCAGACCATCGATCGCGACCCGGTCGACGCCGTCGGCGAGGCGGTCGAGGAACTGCTCGGAGAGGGCGACGGCGACATCCTGGTGTTCCTCTCCGGTGAACGCGAGATCCGCGACACCGCCGACGCGCTGCGGGACCGCAAGCTGCGCGGCACGGAGATCCTGCCCCTGTACGCCCGGCTGTCCGCGGCCGAGCAGCACCGGGTCTTCGAGCGGCACACGGGCCGCAGGGTGGTGCTCTCCACCAACGTCGCGGAGACCTCGCTGACGGTCCCCGGCATCCGGTACGTCGTCGATCCCGGCACCGCCCGCATCTCCCGGTACTCCGTGCGCACCAAGGTCCAGCGGCTGCCGATCGAGGAGATCTCGCAGGCCTCGGCCCGGCAGCGGGCGGGGCGCTGTGGCCGCGTCGCCGACGGCATCTGCATCCGCCTCTACTCCGAGGACGACTTCGAGTCTCGTCCCGCCTTCACCGAACCCGAGATCCTGCGCACCAACCTGGCGTCGGTGGTGCTGCAGATGACGGCCCTCGGGCTCGGTGACATCGCCTCCTTCCCCTTCGTGGAGGCGCCGGATCCGCGCGCGATCCGGGACGGCGTCGCGTTGCTCGAGGAACTCGGGGCGATCAAGCCGGGGTCCAAGGACGGCGTCACCGAACTGACCCCGGTCGGGCGGGAGCTAGCCCAGTTGCCGGTGGACCCCCGGATGGCGCGGATGCTCGCCCATGCTCACAACACCGGGTGCCTGCGCGAGACGCTCGTCATCGTCGCCGCGCTGTCGATCCAGGACGTGCGCGAGCGGCCCGCCGAACACCAGCAGGCCGCCGACGAGAAGCATGCCAGGTTCACCGTGGCCGGCTCCGATTTCCTCGCCTACCTCAAGCTGTGGGAGTACCTGGGTGAGCAGCGGAAGGAACTGTCCTCCAACCAGTTCCGGAAGATGTGCAAGAACGAGTTCTTACACTGGCTGCGGATCAGGGAATGGCAGGACCTGCACGGCCAGCTCGCACAGATCACCCGCGGTCTCGGCTGGACCGGCAACGACCAGCCCGCGAGCGAGGCCTCGGTGCACCAGGCGCTGCTGTCCGGGCTGCTCTCCCACGTCGGCCTGCGCGAGGGCGACAAGCGAGACTTCCTCGGCGCCCGCGGCGCCCGGTTCGCGGTGTTCCCCGGTTCCTCGCTGTTCAAGAAGCCACCGCGCTGGGTGATGGCCGCGGAGCTGGTGGAAACCTCCAGGCTCTGGGGCAGGATGGCGGCAGGCATCGAGCCCGAGTGGGCGGAGAAGCTGGCACCGCACCTGATCAAGCGCACCTACTCCGAGCCGCACTGGTCGACCAAGCGTGCCTGCGCGATGGCGTACGAGCGGGTCACGCTGTACGGCATCCCGCTGGTCGCCAAGCGGGCGGTCACCTACAGCTCGATCGACCCCGAGACCTCGCGGGAGCTGTTCATCCGGCACGCCCTGGTCCAGGGCGAATGGCAGACCCAGCACAAGTTCTTCCATCAGAACCGCGCCCTGCTCGAGGACGTCGAGGAGATGGAGACCAGGGCCCGCAGGCGCGACATCCTGGTCGACGACGAGGCACTCTACGAGTTCTACGACCAGCGCGTCGGCCAGGAAGCCGTGTCCGCCAGGCACTTCGACACCTGGTGGAAGCGCGCCCGGCGCACGAATCCGGACCTGCTGAACTTCACGGCATCGACCGTCGTCAACGCCGATGCCGCGGGGGTGCTCGGCGGTGACTATCCGAACACCTGGCGCCAGGGCGAGATCTCGTTCCCGCTGACCTACCAGTTCGAACCGGGCACCGAGGACGACGGTGTCACCGCACGCATCCCCGTCGCGCTGCTCGCCCAGGTCCGTCCGGTCGGCTTCGACTGGCTGGTGCCAGGCATGCGTGAGGACCTGGTCACCGCGCTCATCAAGACGCTGCCGAAACCGTTGCGTCGCACCGTTGTCCCCGCACCCGACTACGCCAGGGCCGCACTGTCGGCCGTCAAACCGCGATCCGAGACGTTGACCGTGGCGATCGCAAGGGAACTGTCCCGAATGGCAGGCGCCCCGATCTCGCCCCGCGACTTCGACCTGAGCGCGGTCCCGGATCACCTGAGGATGACCTTCGCCGCGGTCGACGGTTCGGGCAAGGTGCTGGGCCGGAGCAAGAGCCTGACCGGGCTCTCCGCCTCGCTCTCGCCCCGCGTCGACGTCGAGGTGGCCAAGGCCGCCTCGAGCACCGAGCGTCCGGCCGCCGCGGTGTGGACATCGGAGACCCTCGGCACCCTGCCGGACAGCGTGACCCGAACCATCGCGGGCCAGAAGGTGGTCGGCTACCCGGCGCTCGTCCCCGAGAAGGAGGGCGTCGCGGTCCGGGTCCTCAGCACCCCGCTCGCGCAGCGCCAGGCCATGCGCGAGGGCACGAGGGCACTGCTGCTGAGCGCCATCGTCACCCCGACCAAGACCGCGATCTCCGGCCTCGGCACCCGGGATCGGCTGGCCCTCAGTCAGAACCCGCACGGGAGCGTGGAGGCCCTCGTAGAGGACTGCCGGGCCTGCGCGGTGAACGAGCTGATGGACGCGAACGGCGGGCCGACCCGGACCCCGGAGGCGTTCGAGAAGCTGCAGGCCGCGGTGCGGGCGCAGCTCGCCAATCGGGTGGCGGTCCTGGTCCGGCTGGTGGTCCCCGCGCTGTCCCGTGCCCAGGAGCTGCGCGTGATCCTCGATCGCGCCACGGGAGAGGCCGCCGACGATGTGCGCGAGCAGCTCGAGGCGCTGATGTATTCCGGATTCGTCACCGACACCGGCACCGACCGGCTGCGGGAGCTGCCGCGATACCTGGAGGGCGCCGTCCGGCGCCTCGAGGCGCTTCCCGCGAGCGCGGGTCGCGACAGCCAGGGCCTGGTGGTGCTGGACGCGGTGTACGAGGACTACGGCCGCCTGCTCGCACGCCTGGACGAGCGCAGACACCAGGACCAGGATGTGGATGCGGTCCGCTGGATGATCGAGGAACTGAGGGTCGGCCTGTTCGCGCAGTCGCTCGGCACCCCGTACCCCGTGTCCGAGAAGCGGATCCGAAAGGCGATCGCCGCGATCACCCGGTGACGTCAGTCGGTGGCGGATTCCTCGCGATGCACGCGCAGGTCCTTGATCTCGCGCTCGAAATCCTCGGCGGAGCTGAACGAGCGGTACACCGAGGCGAATCGCAGGTAGGCCACCTCGTCGAGGTCTCGTAGCGGGCCGAGGATCGCCAACCCGACCTCGTTGCTGGGGATCTCGGCCGATCCGGCCGCGCGCACGGCCTCCTCGACCTTCTGGGCGAGCTTGTAGAGCGCGTCCTCGTCCACCGCCCGGCCCTGGCAGGCTCGCCGAACGCCGCGAACCACCTTCTCGCGGCTGAACGGCTCGGTGACGCCGCTGCGCTTGACCACCGAGAGCACCGCGGTCTCCACGGTGGTGAACCGCCGACCGCATTCCGGGCACGATCTCCGCCTGCGAATGGCGTTGCCCTCGTCGGCTTCACGAGAGTCGACCACGCGCGAATCGGGATGCCTACAGAACGGGCAATGCATGGCGAATCCTTCGTCGAAACCGAGGAGCCCTGTACGACCACTGGATGTGGTGGGGCTGACAGGGTTCGAGGATACCGCCGCCGGGCGCCCGAGGGCGCGCATCGGGGTTCAGCCCACCGGTCCGACGGGCACCACCAGCGATTGTCCCGCCTGCACCGAGGCTCCTGACATGGCGTTCAGGTCGAGAATCCGCGCCACGACCTGCTCGACACGGCTCCCCGGCGCCACGCGGGACGCGACATCGCTGAGCGTCTCCCCGCCCTGCACCTGCACCACCGCGGTCTCACCCATGGCGAACTGCGGGTTCGACCGGGCCTGCGCGATCCCGAGCAGGCCTGCGACCGCGACCGCCGACAACAGCATCCCCACGAGGAGCGCGCCGATCCCGCTCTCCCGGCTGCTCTTACCGTGGACCGCCCGTGACACCGGCATCGGCGCCCTGCCGTATTCGACGAAGCCGTCCACCCGGCGTCGCCGCGCGGCGACCTGTCGCGACCTCGCGCCCTTCGGGACCGTGTTCTTCGGGACCGCCCTGCTCGTGGGAACTGCCATGCTCATGGGGACTGCCATGCTCATCGGAACCTCCGCCGGTGATCGTTTTCGAATCATTCGTTCACACGTTCGAGTGAACGCATGTTCGATTTCTACCACGACGATCCGACAAAGTCTCGATTTGACGCGACACATCTCGAACAGATGTTTGAAACATGCTGGAATCCGGTCTAGATTCGTGTCAGAACCCACATCGACACGGGAGGCCCTCCATGAAGGACGACAGCTCCAACGACGGCTCGGCCGCCACCCCAGGCGGAACCGACCTCGCGGCGGGGCTCACGGATCGACAGCGCCGGGTCCTGGAGGTGATCCGCGCCTCGGTCAGCGAACGCGGCTACCCACCGAGCATCCGCGAGATCGGCGATGCGGTCGGCCTCACCTCGACCTCCTCGGTCGCGCACCAACTCCGCACCCTCGAACGCAAGGGCTTCCTGCGCCGCGATCCCAACCGCCCGCGTGCCGTGGACGTCCGCGGGCTGGACGACGGTGTCGCGGCCTCCGACACCGAGGCCGGCTTCGAGAACGCGGCGCAGCCGACGGGCGAGGGCACCGAGACCCAGCTGCCGAAGCCGACGTTCGTCCCCGTGCTGGGACGAATAGCCGCCGGTGGCCCGATCCTCGCCGAGGAGGCCGTCGAGGACGTCTTCCCCCTCCCCCGCGAACTCGTCGGCCAGGGATCGTTGTTCCTGCTGAAGGTGGTCGGCGAATCGATGATCGAGGCGGCGATCTGCGACGGCGACTGGGTGGTCGTCCGGCAGCAGAGCGTGGCCGACAACGGCGACATCGTCGCCGCGATGATCGACGGCGAGGCCACCGTCAAGACATTCAAACGGACCAAGGGCGAGGTGTGGCTGATGCCGCACAACCCGCTGTTCGAACCGATCCCCGGCAACGACGCTGCCATTCTCGGCAAGGTCGTGACGGTGATGCGCAAGATCTGATCCGACGCACCCGAACACCGGTACGTACGCGAAAGGCCGCGGCACCTGGTGC
>NZ_JBSGTR010000083.1:0-20672 GCF_053607505.1 Rhodococcus sp. NPDC055112 | reverse complement strand
CGCGAACCGAATGGTTCGCGGGGCCGTTCTGCGTTGTCCTTTGCCGATCAGGCGCCGTAGCCGGGCGGCATCAGGATGGACTTGAGCTCGCAGTACTCGTCCAGGCCCTCGGGGCCGTTCTCGCGGCCGATGCCGGAGTTCTTGTAGCCGCCGAACGGCGATCCGGGATCGAAGGCGTACCAGTTGATTCCGTAGGTGCCGGTGCGGACCTGCTTGGCGACCTCGAGACCCTTCTCGATGTCCGTGGTGTACACCGAGCCGGCCAGACCGTAGTCGGAGTCGTTGGCGATCGCGATCGCCTCCTCGACGGTGTCGTAGGCGATCACCGACAGGACGGGTCCGAAGATCTCCTCGCGCGCGATCGTCATCGAGTTGTCGACGTCCGCGAAGATGGTCGGCTCGACGAAGTAGCCCGTCTCCAGGCCGGCAGGCACGCCGCCGCCGACGACGACGCGGGCGCCCTCCGCCTTGCCCTTCTCGATGTAGCCGAGGACCTTGTCACGCTGCGCGGCGGTGATGATCGGGCCGAGCTGCGCGGCCGGGTCGTCCGGCATGCCCATCGGCATGAAGCCGGCGAAGTTGGCCATGGCCTCGACGATCTCGTCGTAGCGCGAGCGCGGCGCCAGGATGCGGGTCTGGCCGACGCAGGCCTGGCCGGAGTTCATCAGGCCGGACAGCACCAGCATCGGCATGGTCGCCGCGACGTCCATGTCCTCGAGCAGGATCGCGGCGGACTTGCCGCCGAGCTCGAGCGAACAACGCTTGAGGTTCTGCGCCGCGATCGCGCCGATCTTGCGGCCGACGGGGCTGCTGCCGGTGAAGGTGATCTTGTCGACGTCGGGGTGCGAGACGAGGTACTCGCCGGTCTCGGCGCCGCCGGGGACGATGGACAGCACGCCGGCGGGCAGACCGGCCTCGGCGAAGATCTCCGCGACGAGGTTGGCGTTCATCGGGGTCTCCGGCGCAGGCTTGACCACGATGGCGCTGCCGGACATGATGGCCGGCGCCAGCTTGTTGATCAGCAGGAACAGGGGGACGTTCCATGCGATGACGGCGGCGACGACACCGACCGGCTCGCGCAGGACCTTGCAGACGCCGAACGGTCCGGTGCGCTCCTCTTCCCAGGGGAACGACTCCGCCAGCGCCGCGTAGCTGTTCAGCACGGCGAGCGTCGGGGTCTTCTGCATGAGTTCGACGCTGGCACGCGGCGCGCCCATCTCGGCCGAGATCACCGTGGCCAGTTCGTCGGCGCGCTCCTCGATCAGCTTCGCCGCCTTGACGAGGATCTCGGCGCGCTGCGCCGGAGTGGTCTGCGGCCAGGGGCCGGTCTCGAGTGCGGTGCGGGCGGCGGCGATCGCGGCGTCGATGTCGGCCGGGGCGGCGACCGGGACGCTGCCCACCCGCTCCTCGGTCGCGGGCGAGAACACCTCGAGGCGCTCGTCGGTGGCGGGAGCCACCCACTGCCCGCCGATGTAGAGCTTGTCGTAATCAGTCATGAGTGCTTCCTTGCTGGTCTGTTCGGGGTCCGTCGTGAAGGGGCAACGCGGGTTACGTCGGTGGTCCTCCTCGGTGAAGGTTGTCCATCAGCGCACCTGCGCCCAGTACGTGTCGTCGAGCATGGCCTCGAGTGCCTTGCGGTGCAGGATCATGTCGTCCGGGTCCGCCGGGCGCTCGGACTGGCCGAATGCGATCGCGCGGCTCTGCACCCGGAACATGACGATGGCGTGCCGCAGCGCGGCGTAGAGGCAGTAGTAGTCCAGGTTCTCCGGCTGGTGCCCGGTGAGTTCGCGGTAGCGCGCGGCCATGTCCTCGCGGCGCATGAAGTCGGGCAGGCCGGGCAGCCCGGCCATCGTGGTGAGGTCCTCGAAGAACCTGTGCAGGAAGATCATCCACGCCAGGTCCATCTCGCGCGGGCCGATCGCGGCCATCTCCCAGTCGAGCACGGCCACCGGCGTGAAGTCGCGGTACATGACGTTGCCGATCCGGGAATCGCCCCAGCACAGCACGGCGGGGGAGTCGTCGGCGGGCACGTTGGCCTCGAGCCGGTCGAGGCAGCGCTCGATCAGTGGCGACCGCGGCCCGTCCGCCGTCGCCCACTCGTAGTAGCCGCGCTGACGGGCCAGGTGTGCCCGGAACGACTGCTCGGCGGTGGGGCCGGCGTCGTGCAGACGCAGGAACGGGAAGTGCTCCAGTGGATCCGGGATCGAGTGCAGCCCGACCAGGATCCCGACGGACGAGTCCTGCAGGGTGCGGCGCTGCTCCTCGGTGGCCTCGGTGACCCAGGAGCCGAAGTTGTAGGGCATCACGTCGGGCGGCACGTCGCCGTCGATCCGCTGCATGACGAAGAACGGGGCGCCGAGCGGACCGGCATCCGGCTCGGACCAGTAGGCGGCGGGGACGGGGACGTCGGACAGCTCGCCGACGGCCTTCATCGCCGCGAACTGGGTGCCCATCTCGTAGCTCGGGAAGATCGGCATCGAGGAGGCGCCCGGCTCGACGCGTGCGACCAGTTGATGGGTGCGGCGGGTACCCGGCTCCGCGCCGGCAAGCGGGTCTGTGGCGGATTCGGTCCAGGTCGCGTCGAACAGGATGGTCTCGCTGGACATGCCGTTCGCGGCGGGGAGTCGCACGTCGGAGACCACGGGATCGGCACCGTCGGGCAGCCTGCCCGTCAGCCATTCCTGGAGCTCGCGGCCCAGTTCGGCGGTGTCGCGTTGTGATCCGGTTGGGCGGGCGACCTCGGCAAAATTCTCGCCGTTGTCCTGGGTGGTGTCGGCTGTACTCACGGTGCCCTCATTCGTCGTCAGGGGTGTGGTGAGAAGCACACTAGAACACGTTACAGAACTTCCGGGCGCAAATCAGCCCCCTTTTCGTGTCAGGCTTGAACGAAACCGGGATCGCGGCTAATTGCCGAGTGTCAGGGCGCCCGCACCGACCAAGGTGGCGCGCCCGCCGAGCTCCGCGGGCACGATCCGGAGTCCCCGGGTGAAGGACAGGCCGGCATGGGCCGCCGCGGCCTGTCGCATCGCCTCCCACATCGGCGGGCCGGACTGCGCGAAGCCGCCCCCGACCACCGCGAGGTCCAGGTCCAGCAGCGCGGCGGCGGAGGCGATCGCCACCCCGACCGCGGTCCCGGACCTGCGCAGCGCCGCCAGCGCGATCGCGTCGCCCGCCTGCGCGGACTCCGAGAGCTCGAGCCCGGTCGAGCCCGCCCAGCCCTGCGCGTTCGCCCACCGCACCGACGAGGGTCCGCTGGCCACCGCCTCCAGGCAGCCGGTGCCGCCGCACGCGCAGGCGATGTCCTCGGCGCCCGGCACCACCACGTGCCCGATGTGGCCGGCGTTCCCGGTGCGGCCGCCGACGGGCAGGCCGCCGAGCAGCACCCCGCCGCCCACCCCGGTGGAGACGATCATCCCGAGCATGTCGGGGGTCCCGCGGCCCGCACCGAAGCGGTACTCGCCGAGCGCGGTGCAGGTCCCGTCCATCGCCATCCGGACCGGTACCCCGGGGAACAGCTCGCGCACCGCGTCGACGATCGGGAAGTCGCGCCAGTCGGCGATGTTCAGCGGGCTGACCGTGCCTGCCTCGACGTTCACCGGCCCCGCGGAGGCGATCCCGACGCCGGTGATCGTGTGCGCATCGGCGACCGCGCGCAGCAGCGTCGCGGCGGAGTCCCACACCCCGGTGGCCGGGGTCGGGCTGCGCTTCTCGGCGAGCAGCTCACCGTCGGGTGAGATCAGTCCCGCCGCGAGCTTGGTGCCGCCGATGTCGAGGGCGAGTCCGGTCATGGCCAAGAAGCGTAGGCGGCTGCGCCGCCCGTGCGTGGTTGACGAGTCCAGACACTCATCAACCACGCACGGGCGCGTAGCGCCTACTTCTTGCGCAGCACCACGACGAGGTTGCTCACCAGCAGTTCGCGCAGGCCGGGGATGCGGACCATCCACCAGGCCCAGCGCGGGTGGTACCGCGGGAACGCCGCGAGCCGCTCGCCGTCCGCAGTCGTGCGCGCCCAACGCAATCCGTCGGCCGCCCCGACGTCGAAGAGCGACACCCCGAACCGGTTCTTGGGCTCGCGGCCGTTCCTGCGCGCGTAGCGGCGGGCGGCGTACTCGCCCCCGAACACGTGCCAGGGGCCGGTCTCGTGCCCGCCGAACGGTCCCCACCAGAGCGTGTACGAGAGCACCATCAGTCCGCCCGGCTTGGTGACCCGCAGCATCTCGTCGGCCATCGTCCATGGCTCCGGCACGTGCTCGGCGACGTTGGAGGAGAAGCAGATGTCGACGCTGTCGTCGCGGAACGGCAGTGCCATCCCGGATCCCCTGATCGCGCCGCCGACCGTCAGCCCCGCCGCGTGCATCTCGGTCGGGTCCGGCTCGACCGGGATGTAGCGCGCGCCTGCTCGGTGGAAGGCCTCCGCGAAGTAGCCGGGACCGCCGCCGACGTCGAGTACGGTCCGACCGGTCAGGTCCTGACCGGTCATCCCGGCGTACAGGTCCTCGATCAGCTCCAGTGAATCTCGTGCCAACGCGCCGTAGAAGAGGTCCGGGTCGTCCTGCTCGTGGCGGAAGTCGCTGAGCAGGCCGACGGACCGGCGGAGGGTGGCCCGGCGGGCGAAAATGCGGGTCACGGGAAGGGCGGTCACGGGTAGGAACCATAGCGGCCGCGCCGAGGCGCACGGATCGACGGATCACCGTAGCGGACACAAGCGCGCTGCGCAGCGGTTATTGTGTCCTCCTGACCGCCACCGCGGCCGTAGCCATCCGAAACAGGAGTTGTGACCGTGCGCGAGGTTCTGCTGTTGTGCTGGCGTGACAGCGGGCACCCGCAGGGCGGCGGCAGCGAACGGTACCTGGAGCAGGTCGGGGCCGGACTCGCCGAGCAGGGCATCAAGGTCACGCTGCGCACCGCCCGCTACCGGGGCGCGCCGCGCACGGACACCCTCGACGGCATCGCGATCAGTCGCGGCGGCGGACGGCTGACCGTCTACCCGCGGGCGCTGGCCGCCATCGCGCTCGGTCGCCTCGGCATCGGCCCGCTCAAGGGCGTGCGCCCGGACGCGGTGATCGACACCCAGAACGGCATCCCCTTCTTCGCGCGCGCGGTCGCGGGCGCCCCGGTCACGGTCCTGGTGCACCACTGCCACCGCGAGCAGTGGCCGGTGGCCGGACGACTGATGGCGCGCGTCGGCTGGTGGGTCGAGTCCACCCTGTCGCCGCGGGTCCACCGCCGTAACCAGTACCTGACGGTGTCGCTGCCCTCCGCGGAGGAGCTCACCGCGCTCGGCGTCGACCGGGAACGGATCGCGGTGGTGCGCAACGGCGCCGACTCGGTCCCGCCCGCCGTGCGGATCGGGTCCGACGACACCCGCACCGAACACCCCAGCGTGTGCGTGCTCTCGCGGCTGGTGCCGCACAAGCAGATCGAGGACGCCCTCTCCGCCGTCGCGACGCTGCGCCGCGACACCCCCGGCCTGCGCCTGGACGTGATCGGCGGCGGCTGGTGGGAGGAGAACCTCCGGGACCGCGCGCACGAGCTCGGCATCGCCGACGCCGTCACCTTCCACGGGCACGTCCCCGAGGAGCGCAAGCACGAGCTGCTCTCCCGGGCCTGGGTGCACGTGATGCCCTCGCGCAAGGAGGGCTGGGGTCTCGCGGTGATCGAGGCCGCCCTGCACGGCGTCCCGACCGTCGGCTACCGCAGCTCGCGCGGCCTGACCGATTCGATCATCGACGGGGTCACCGGGTCACTGGTCGGCGGCGACGAAGTCGCGGACAGCGACGTCGCGGACCTGACCGAGGCGGTGGAGTCCCTCCTGGTGGACGCCGAGCGGCGCACCGAGCTCGGCGAGAAGGCCCGCGCGCGGGCAGCGGAGTTCTCCTGGGGGCAGACCGCGTCCGGGGTGCGCACCGTGCTGTCGGCGTCGGCCGCAGGGCGGCCCGTGTCAGGACTGATCGGCGCGGCCCCTGCCGTGGCGGTCGCGGGCCCGGTGGGCCAGGAGTCCCAGCGCGCTGCCGGCTAGCAGCGCCGCCCACACCAGGTGGGCCGCGACGGAGACCGCGCGGCGCGCGGGTTCGGCGGCGGTCACTTCGACAGTCCCGGACACCCAGTACAGCGACAACTCCCCGTCGGCGTACACCTCGTCGAGCTGATCGAGCGTGCGGCGCGACTGCCCCAGCGGGCCGGGGGTGCCGTGCTCGACCAGCACCCACCGCACCCCCAGGCGCGCGAGGCTCTCCGCGTCTTCGCCTGCGAGCAGCAGCCGTTCGACGTCGCGGGCCCTGTTGCCCTCGCCCTCGACGGTGCCCTCCGCGACGATCAGCTCGCCGGTCTGCAGCACGTCCTCGGGCAGCATCCGCGGCGCCGGGTCGAGGACAGGGGCGTCGCCGCTGTAGGGGAAGAGCCGGAACATCCCGGCGGGCAGCACCGCGACGTCGCCGGCCTCGTCGGCGGCTCGCAGCTGCGAGGCGACGCGCTCCCAGGACGCCGGATAGTGCACCGGCCGCAGCGCCCCGCCCACCCCCCATGCCAGGTCGGGCAGCGCGATCAGCACCGCGACGATCCCGACCACGGCGGCGAGACCAGAACGACCCTGCCCGGCGGTGGCCGTGCCGAACACCCGACCGCCGAGCCGGGCCAGTGCCCCGGCCCCGGCCGCCGCGGCAAGCGCGTAGAACGGCGTCGCCAGCGCCACCCACTTCTGTGCGTCGCGCAGCAGCCCGGCACCGGGCACCCGGGTCGCCGCCCATTCGCCCGCGGTCAGGCCCCAACCGGTGGCGGCCAGCGCGGGCAGCAGGACCGCCGCGGCCGCGACCACGGCCAGCGCCGCGATCACCGGGTTGCCGCGGCGCCGCCACAGCGCCGGCAGCCCGCACGCGACCACCGCCAGCAACACCACCGTCCCGACCAGGGCGAAGATCCCGGTCCTGGTCGCGGGGACCGCCGTGGAGTTCCAGATCCCGCCGAGCCCGGCCAGGCTGCCGAGCGTCCCCAGTCCCGGCTCGGCGCGCGCGGCGAATGCCGCCACCCCCGCCGGGTCCGATCCCTGTGCCCCCGCGCCGGAGAGCGCCGTCGCGGTCAGCCACGGCGCCGACGCCGCCACCGCCAGCGCGGCGGCCACCGCCAGCCGCGACCATCGCGCGCCCGCGCCGCCGGGAAGGGCCAGCAGCACCGCGGTCAGCGTGGTCGCCAGCAGCGCGCCGGTGGGGGTGAGCCCGGCGGCCGCAAGCGTCAGCCCGAGCGGGCACCACGACCGCGGCGACCACGTCACGGGCGAGCGCCGCAGGCGCAGCGCGGCGAGCACCGTCCACGGCAGCGCCGCGTACCCGGTCAGCAGGCTCCAGTGGCCCTGCAACAGCCGCTCGGCCACGTACGGGTTCCACAGCAGCACCGTCGAGGCCAGCAGCTGCGGACCGAGTCCGGCCGTCGGGAGCAGTGCGGCGACCATCCGGGCCGCGCCCCACCCCGCGAGCCACAGTGCCGACAGCAGGATCGCCTTCACCACCAGGCCGCCGTCCACGACCGACGTCAGCGCGGCGATCAAGGCGTCCTGGGGGACCGCGCGCGCGGCGGCGTCCGTCAGCCCCAACGCCGAATCGGTCAGGTACGAGCGTGGGGTGCTCACCGCGTCGCGCAGCAGGAGGTATCCAGGGCCGAGCAGCGGCCCGAGGACGAGCGTCGCGAGCGCCAGTGAATACAGCGCGGGAACGGCCCGGGTGAGCCCCGCGGGCCGCGCGATCATGGTCCCGACGATAACGGGTGCGATCATGGGCGGATGACACCTCGCCCCGCCGCCACCTCCGCGGTGGCCGGGATGACGATGGTGACGATCGGCTCGATGACCGCGAATCTGGCCTCGTACGTGCTGGCCCTGCTCGCCAGCCGTTGGCTGGGGCCGGCGGGCTACAGCGAGTTCGCGAGCCTGCTCGCTGCCCAGTTGGTCCTCGCCGTGCCCGCGCTGGCCCTGCAGACGGTGGTCGCCCGCGAGGTGGTGCTCGGCGACGGCGATGCGGCGTTGCGCGGCCTCGGCCGCCGGTGCGCGGTGATCGTCGCGGTGATCGCCGCGGCGCTCGTGGTCCCGGTGGCGGCGGTGCTGGACACCGGGGTCGGTGCGACGGCCGCCGCGCTGCTCACGGCGCCGCTGCTGGTCCTGCTGGCGACCGAACAGGGAATCCTGCAGGGACGCGGCCGGTTCGGTGAGCTGAGCGTGATCCTGGCCGCCACGGGCATCGCGAAGGTGGTGCCCGCGGTCGCGGCCCTTGCGATCGGCTGGGGGGCGGGCGCTGCGCTGACGGTGGCGGCGATCGGGACCGGCGCGGTGGCGGCGGGCGCCAGGGTCCTCGTCGGCCGCGAGGGCGCGATCGCCGGTGCCGAGCGGGCCGTTCCTGTCGGGGTCGCGGCGGTGCTGCGCGCCTCGCAGGTCCAGCTGGCACTGATCGCACTGTCCTCGGCGGACCTGCTGCTGACCCGGGTGGTGCTCGACGAGTCGCAGGCCGGGCAGTACGCGCTGGGTGCGGTGGCGACGAAGGCGGCCTTCTGGCTGCCCGCCGCGGTCGGGGTGGTGCTGTACCCGCGGATGGCCAGCCCGACGCACTCGGCGCGCGCGGTGCGCTCGGCGCTCGGCGTGCTGGTGGGGCTCGGCGCGGTAACGGTCGCGGGCGTCGCGCTGGTCGCGCCGCTGGCGCCGCTGCTGGTGGGGCAGGCCTACGCGCCGGTGCAGGGCCTGCTGTGGTTGTTCGCGCTCGACGGCGCGTGCCTCGCGGTGCTGCAGGGGGCACTGCTGTCGGCGATCGCCCGCGAGCGCACCCGGCTGGCGCTGGCCGCGTGGGTGGCGCTGGCGGTGGAGGTCGCCGCGATACTGGGCCTCGCCTCGACGATCCGGCAGTTGATCACGATCGCGGTGGTCACGGCCGCGCTGGCGGCGGCGGTGGTGAGCGTCGCGGCCCTGCGCGGCGCCGACCGCGCCCCGGAAAACTAGAGCCGCACCCCGACCGCGGCCAGGCGGCGGCGCAGTCGCACCAGGTGGCTGCCCGGCCAGTACAGCCGGCCGCAGGAACCGCAGCGGCTGAACTCGCGCTGTTCGCGGGCCACGCCCGCCGGTACCAGTCCCGCCGCGACCCGCCTCGGCACCCGGGCGACGGGCCCGTTGCAGCGGGCGCACCGGGTCAGCGGCGCGATCCGCGCATCGAGCTGGAACCGGTCCAGCACCTCGCGGAGCTGCCGACGCGGGTCGGTCTCGTGCAGGAAGGCGCCGCGGAGCAGGGCCGCGCGTTTGAGCAGACCGATGTCGCGGGTCAGTACCGTCCGGTGCTCGCTCAGCGAGAGCGCGAGCAACTCCTCGTCCGCGAAGTCGTTGCGGTACAGGCAGTCGAAGCCGAGCAGGCGGAGGTAGGAGGCGAGCCGGCCCAGGTGCACGTCGGCAGCGAACCGCGGCTCCCGCAGCGGCAGCGGGCGCAGCCGGGTGAGGCCGTCCAGGTCGAAGCGTTCGAACACCGGGTAGACCGCGACCCGTTCGCCGCCGCGCAGCCGGTGCCCGAATCCGACGGAGTCGCCGTCGACCAGGATCAGGTCGACCTCGGTGTGCGGCACCCCGAGCGACTCGATCCGGTCCTTCACCGTCGGGGTGCCGTCGAAGTCGTGCGGGACGTCTCGCTTGCGCAGCGCGGGCGGCAGGAAGTCGTTCAGCTCCTCGTAGAAGCGGAACTCGCAGCGGTGACGGGTCGGACTCATGTGCGCGCTCTCGGCTACCGCCCAACCTACGCTCGGCAACGCAAAGGGCCCGCACTCGAGATGAGTGCGGGCCCTTTGGTTGTCTGCTTGCCTACAGGCGGGTGGTCGGGGGGTCCTGGTCGCGGGTGTCGACGGCCGGGAACTCCTCCGTCTTGTCCGAGGTCCAGTCGTGACGCGGGAACTGCTCGGTCTCCGCGTTGCCGGAGTCGTACGCGTCGTGCGCGGGGCCGCTCGGGGCGGTGTCCGTGCCGTTCGCGGTGGCGGGGGTCTTCGGTCCGCTGCCTCCGCGGACGCCGAGGAAGATGCCTGCGATCAGGGAGATCAGGCCGAGGATGCCGAGGATGATCGGCAGGGTGCGGCCGAACATGGACAGCTTGTCCGCGCCGTCCTTGGCCTGGCCGATCTGGTACTCGATGGTGTCCTCGTTGAACGGCAGCGTCGCCTTGATGACCGTCACCTCGGGCTTGTCGGCCGAGCGGGCGTAGTACTGGTAGAGCTTCTCCTGGCCCTTGACGACGACGCCGGTGACCGGGTCGGCCCAGATGTCGCGCTCGTTGGCGTACCAGCGGGTCATGGTGACCGGCGCGTCGCCGCCCTCGACGCCCCAGACGGCGGCGGGCAGGGTCAGCTTGTTCGTCGGCGAGGCGACGACCTTGGACAGGTCGACCGGCTTCACCGTCTGGTTGTAGTGGTACACCTTCATCCCGTTGATCTCCGTCTCCTCGACGAAGTTGATGTCCTGGGTGGCACGGGCGTTGAGGTCGAAGTACGGGTATGCCTGCTGCTCGGCGTCGAACGGCCACTTGTACTGCAGGCCGGTGTGCTCGACCTCGTCGGCGGGCTTGTCGGGCTGCGTCTGGATCGACCCGATCGGGTCCTGGATCGGCATCGAGCTGACCCGGTCCAGGGTGACGGTGTCGACGCTCGCGGTCAGCAGGCCGGTGTCGCCCTGCTTGTCGGTGCGGCGCAGCGTCTGGCCGGCCTGGACGGTGATCTTCTCGGCGTCGGACGGGTCGACGACGGTGACGTAACGCTGGGCGACCAGCGGGACGTTGTTGTTGACGACGGCCTTACCTGCGGTGAGTGACTTCGAGTCGAGGACGTCGCCGATACCCTCGGCCACAGTGGTGACCTCGAGGTCGAGCGGTGTCTTCTTCAGCTTGCCGACGGTGTACGTCGGGATGAGGACAGCGGCCGCCAATAGGAAAGCGCCGAGCCCCACCAGGATGCAGGCAAGTGTCCTGCTCGGCCCTGAGCGTCCCGCCATGCTGAATCTCCTTCGTCAATCATTGTCAGCCCGAGGTGCTGCCATGGGCGGCACCGATCGCAGAGCGTCCGGGTTGCGACACTCAGTGAGCCAGACAGTAACAGTGTCCAGTCTCCGATTGCGCTGGCACGCCGTATTTTGGGTCCGCGGCACCCGGGTGTCCTCCTCGGACACGCCGAGGCTGGGGCACACTGGTCGGCAAATGAGTAGCGAGGCTTTCCACCCCCAGCAGGTCGTGTCAGCACCGCGCGGGTTCATCCCCGCGTTGGAGGGCATGCGGGGGTTCGCCGCGCTCGGTGTGCTGGTCACCCACGTCGCATTCCAGACAGGTGCGACGGGTGATCCGGTGCTCGGCCGCATCTGGGGCCGATTCGACATGGCGGTGGCGTTGTTCTTCGCGCTGTCCGGGTTCCTGCTGTGGCGTCCGCACGCGGCGGCGGCCCGCGGACTGGGCTCGTCCCCGCCGGTCGGGCGGTACCTGCTGCACCGCGCCGCCCGCATCCTTCCCGCCTACTGGGTGGCGGTCGTGCTGATCCTGCTCTTCCTCCCGGAGGCGGGCGGCGGGCTGCAGGTGTGGCTGGCGAACCTGGGCCTGGCCCAGGTGTTCGTGCCGCTGACGCTGACCGGCGGGCTGACCCAGATGTGGAGCCTGTCGGTGGAGGTCGCGTTCTACGTGCTGCTCCCGCTGATCGCGCTGGCGTTCGTCGGGCTGCGCGGGGCGAGCGCCCGACTGCGGATCCCGGTGCTGCTCGGTGCGGCGGTGCTCTGCCTTGGCTGGGTCTTCGTGCCGGTGCCAACGCCGGACGCCATCCACTCCGACAACTGGCTGCCCGGATACCTGCCGTGGTTCGCGGCGGGCATGGTGCTGGCCGAACTCGCGCTGCTGGTCGACAGCCCGGCGCACCGGCTGGCGCGGCGGCGCGTCCTGATGGCGGCGATCGCGGTGGTCGCATTCGCGCTCTCGTGCACGGATCTCGCTGGGCCGGAAGGGCTCACGCGCGCCGAGCCGTGGCAGTACTCGGTGAAGATCGCGTTGGGCGCGGTGCTCGCGTTCGCGCTGCTGGCGCCGCTGGTGCTCGGCGACACCGAGAAACACCGGATCCTGGCGAGCCCGCTCGCGCTCGCGGTCGGGCGCTGGTCCTACGGGCTGTTCATCTGGCACCTCGCGGTGCTGTCGATCATCTTCCCGGTGTTCGGCATCGTGCCGTTCAGCGGGAGTTTCGTGTTCGTGCTCGTGGTGACGACCTGCCTGAGTCTGGCCGTCGCCTCCGCGAGCTACGCGTTGGTCGAGGAGCCGACCCGTCTCGCGTTGAAGAACTGGGAGAGCCGCCGCAAGGCCAGGGTGGCGCGGGGCGAGGCGGCCAGCGGCAACGCGGCCAGCCCCACCGCGACCACCGCGATCAGCGCCGGGAGCTGAACGAGCACCGAGTGGCCGACGTAGCCGTCGGGCGCCCGCCACGGCCCGGTGGACAGCAGGGCTGCGCTGAGCATGCCGCCAACCCCGGCGATTCCGACCAGGATGCGCGCGGCACTCGCAGGCCCGCGTCGCACGTGCAGGACCAGCGCCAGGCCGGTCACCAGCGCCGCGGCGATCGTGCCCGGCAGTCCGGCGATCACCGTCGCCAGCGCGAGTAGCCCGAGATAGCCGACGGTGACGGCGTGCCAGGTCCGCGGCGCCGGGCCTGCGGCCACGCGTCGACGGGCGGGGAGAACCGCAAGTAACAGCAGCGGGATCAGCAGCAGGAGGCCGCCGAAGATGCCGAGCCGGTACCAGCGGTCGGTCGGGAACTCGAGGACGACGGTGCCGTCGGTGCCCGCGGGCACGATCCAGCCCTGCTGCCAGCCGTTGACGACGACCGGCGTCAGCTCGGTGCCGTCCGGTGCGGTGGCGACCCAGCCGATGTTGTGGGACTCCGGCACCACCAGCAGCTGGTCGCCGCCGGGGGCGGCCACCCGCAGTGCCCGCTGGTTGGGGGTCCAGCCGTCGGTGGGCACGCGGACGACGTCCTGCGCCGCGGGCGCGGCTACGGTTCCGACCGCGGGGGTGGCGGCGAGCTGCAGTCCGTCGACGAAGAATGCGGCGCCGGGCGCGACGGTGACGTCCTGACGCCCGGCGGGCAGTGCGATCGCGGTTGCCGCGGGCGCATCGGGATCGACTGCGGTGCTCTCGGTTTCGTCGACGTCGCCGGTGTCGTCCGCGCACATGGTCGCGGGCACCGGCGCGCCGGAGCGCAACTGCCCCACCGTCGCGGTGACGGAGGCGCGCAGCGTCCGTCCGGCGAGCGAGAGCGTGGGCCCGTCGGCGCAGCCGACGGTGACAGTCCGGTCGGTGGGCCTTTCCTCGACCCCGGTGCCGGGCACCACCAGCTCGGTTCCGTCCTCGGTGGTGGTGAGGACGCCGATCTCCGCGAGCCCGGCGGGCTGCACCTTCGCGAAGCCGAGGGCGGTCTGGTCGAGAACGTCCTCCCAGTCGACCAGGCTGAGCACGATGCGGTCGGTGACGGCGGGCTCGAGGCGGATCGGTTCGTCGTCGGTCAGCTCCCGGACCTGGGGGCCGGTGCCGAGGTCGACCGCGACGGTGGTCGGGGCCGCGGGGAGGGCGCCGAGGCTCGGCGTCAGATTCAGCCCGGTGACCAGCGTCGGCTCCGGAAGAGTCACCGTCAGAGTCGGTTTCGCGTCCTTGCCGCTTGTGGTGTCCTCGGATGCGGTCCATGCCGTGCGGGGGTCACCGTCGGTGGCGGCGAAGGCGGACCCGCGCAGGTCGCCCACCGCGGCCTGCCCGACGGCCTGCGCGCGGCCGGGCTCGGCGAGCAGCGCGTCGAGCGCCGGGCCCTGCCGGGAGCGCAGGAACAGCTGCGGCGTCACCTCGGTGGGTGCCGGTACGGACAGGGTGCGCTGGAAGGTGCCCGGCTCCTCCGGGGCGAGGCCGAGTCCCCGGCTGCACCGCACCCGGTCCGGGGCCTCGACGCAGCCGGTCCGGCCGGGCAGTTCCTGGCCGAGGTCCCAGCCCGCGACGGTCGCGCCGGCAGGGGCGGGCGGCAGCACGGTGCGGAACCGGATCGGCACCGGCACCGGGGCGTCGCGATCGGAGAAGTCCTCGACGGAGATCTCGCTGACACCGAACTGGGTGCCCACCGAGCCGTCCTCGGTCTTGGTCGCGGTGATCTTGAGCCAGTCCGTCTTGCCGGTCGGCAGGGACACCGGGATCACCTCGCCCGGCTTGCCGACGCGGACGGCGGTGCTGCCGTTGGGTGTGGTCACCTCGAGCTGCTTGACGGGCACGCCGAGCGCCCCGGGGCTGGTCCGCAGTTTCAGCAGGCCGCTGGTCACGGGCGCGTCGAAGTCCAGTCGGATCCACTGTCCGAGAGCGCTTTCCAGGCCGTTGCTGAACCAGCCGGTCGCCGGGTCGCCGTCAACGGTGGCCGCAGGACCGCTGCCGGGGGCGGTGCCGCCGAGTTGGGTGGCGTCGGCGGCCGAGCTGGACACCGTGATCCGCGCGCCGTCCCATTCGCCGGTGACGAGCGGGGCTCCCGGTACCGGGTAGTCCGGCACCAGGTTGTGGGTTCGCCGCGGGTCGTCGGGGGTGCGCAGTGCCGAGCTGTGGTTGTCGACCTGGCCGTAGTCGGTCTCGCGGTCGGTGGGGGTGTCCGTCACGACCACCGAGTCCACCGGCAGTCCGGCTCGCTCGGCGTCGGTGGCCAGCAGCACCGGGCCTGCGGGCAGGTCGAGGCCGGAATCGCCGAGTCCGCGTCGGGCGGCGAAGCGCTGCAACGATTCCGGTCCGCCCTGCACCCTCGGCGTCCCGTTCAGGTCCACGGTGTACGGGCCGGATCCGATGACCGCGGCGGGCCGCGTCGGGCCGTTGACCCGGTAGATCTCGACGGCCGGGTACCGAGGCCGCAGGTCGCTGTCGGTGACCAGCCCCTCGACCTCGCCCGCGCCGATGTCCTCACCGAACTGCGCGACCTTCTCCAGTCCAGGCGACCCGTCGATCGCCTGGTGGACCAGCGCCGGACGGGTGGAGCGGGACGTCTCCGGGTCCAGGTCGTTGCGCACCACGACATAGCCGATGCCCTGTCCAAGGAGGGTTTCCGCCAGGCCTGCCGATGGGCTGCCGTCCGCGATGAGGCGCTGCACGGAGTCCAGCGCGCGGATGGCGCCTGGCGGCACGAGCGGCACCGCGTCGCGCACCGCCCATGGGGTGGCGGCCAGCGCCTGCATCGGCTCGTCCCTGGTCAGCCCCCACACCTGGCTGGCGAACGGGGCGCCGGGCACCAGCAGTGCGCGCTGCGCGTCGGACCCGTCGGGGGAGGTGCCTGCCGCGTGTTCGCCGAGCCAGTCCGCGGCCTCGTGCCAGTACCCCGGCACCTCCGGGTAGGCGCCGCGGGGCGCGAGCTTGCCGGTCCAGGCCAGCGAGGTCGCCAGCGTGAGCGCGACCAGGATCAGGCTGGTCAGCGCGACCATCGGCTGGCGCTCGGGGTGTGCGAGCGCGGTCCGCCAGCGGGCGCCGGGGACCGACCCCGGCAGCGGGACCTTCGCGAGAAGGTGCGCGAGACCGAGGACCAGCGGCAGCCGGACCAGCGGCTCGAGCTTGTGCACGTTGCGCAGCGGGGCGCCGCCGGAGTCGAGGAACACCCGGACCTGCTCGGCGATGGGAGAGCCGAGGTCGCCGACGTAGCCTGCCGCCAGGCCCGCCAGCCCGACGAACAGGATCAGCGCCAGCCTGCCCTTGGCCGGCATCGAACGCATCGCCAGGCCTGCCAACCCGGCGGCGGCGATCAGCCCGGTCGCGAGGACCGCGGCGGGCTGGGTGACCAGCACCGCGCCCGCGATCCGCTCGGGTGAGACGAACGGCGTCCAGCTGTCGGTGCCGCGCAGCACCTCAGCCAGGTTCGTCCACTGGGTGGTGACCCCGGACGACTCGATGTAGTCCAGGAACGGGGGGCTGACCTTGCCGAGCAGCAGCAGCGGCACCATCCACCACGCCGTCGCGACCAGGCACAGCGGGATCCACCACGCGGTGAAGACCAACCAGCGCCGGTTCGGGCGGTGCGCGGCCCACCACAGGGCTGCGACCAGGCACGCGGCCGCCGTGGCGACGGCGTTCACCGAGCCCATCAGCGCGACCGCGAGCGCCGACTGCGCGGCGAGCCGCGCCGGTGAGTACTTCTGGTCCCCCTTGGGGCCGGAAGGACTCACGAGCGACGACGTCGCCAGGATCACCGGCAGCAGCACCCAGGGCGCCAGCATCATCGGCAGGGTCTCGGAGGAGATCGACCCGAGGGTGGTCAGGACCCGCGGCGACAGCGCGAATGCCACGGCCGCGATGATCCGGGAGCTGCGACTGCCGATGCCGAGGGCCTCGGCGACCCGGATGATGCCCCAGAAACCGGCGATGAGCAGCAGCGCCCACCAGATGCGCTGGGTGATCCACGGCGGGATGTGTGCGAGCTCGCCGAGGCTGAAGAAGGCGCCGTGCGGGAAGAAGTACCCGTAGGCCTGGTTCTGCACCTGGCCCAGCGGCGCCTGGCTACTCCACTGGTGCGACGCGCGCTCGAGGAACCCGAGCGGGTTCTGGGTGAGGTCGAACTTGGTGTCGGCGACCAGCTGGCCCGGGGCCTGCAGGAACGCCAGAAGAAACGCTATGGCGGAGGCGCCGAACAGCCACTGACGGGTCAGTGGGGCGTTGTTCGGCGCCTCGGACGCCAAGACAGAAGGAGTGCGGGAACTCGCGCTTCCAGCGTTCTTAACGGCTGCCGTACTCAACCTGGTTCAGCAGGGAGGAATCGGCGTTGCCGCTGCGGTCGATGTCCGGACGAGTGTTGTCCGACGCGGCTGCAGTAACCCCGAAGACGGCGCCCAGACCGAGCACCGCACCGATCACTGCGCTTGCCACACCGGGGACAAGGAACTTCATCTCGGATCTCCCATTTGCTACTGACCGGAAACGTCTCGCGTCAAGGTATCACCTGGGACCCGACGGTCGGGTTCGCTTACCGGTTACGCGCCGCGGTCGGCCGGCTGGGGGTCGACGCCCAGCGCCCCGAGCAGGGTGCGGAGCTTCGCGGAGGTCTCGGCCAGCTCGGAGTCGGGGTCGGAGGCGGCCACGATCCCGCCGCCCGCCCACGCCCGCGCGCGCAGCCCGTCCGCGTCGATCTCGGCGCAACGGATGGCCACCACCCACTCGCCGTCGCCGTCCCGGTCGCACCAGCCGGCGGCGCCGCCGTAGAACCGGCGCGGCTCCTCGCACTCGCGGATCGCGACGATCGCGCCGTCGGTGGGGGTGCCGCCGACGGCGGGCGTCGGGTGCAGCAGGCGGGCCAGCTCCAGCGCGGACGGACCCGGATCGCGCAGCACGCCGACGATCGGGGTGCCCAGGTGCCACACCGCGGGGGTGCCGATCAGCCGAGGTGACTGCGGGACGGTCAGTTCCGTGCAGACCGGTTCGAGGACGGAGCGGATCCACTCGGTCACGAAGGCGTGCTCGGACCGGTTCTTCGCCGAGGCCAGCAGCCGCTGCCCCTCGGCGCGGTCCTCGTCGGGGTCGGCGTGCCGAGGGGCGGTGCCGGCCAGCGGGAAGCACTCGACGTCGCGGCCGGTGCGGCGCAGCAGCAGTTCGGGGCTGGCCCCGACCAGCGCGTGCCCGGCGTAGCCGTTGCCCGCGGGCGACAGGTCGACGCCGAAGCCGTTGCCCGCGTGATCCCGCGACACCAGCCGGGCCAGCAGCGACCACGGGTCGACGGGCGTGGGGGCCGAGAGCACCACCGAGCGCGCCGCGACCACCTTCTGCAGGTCGCCGTCGCGGAGCCGGTCGATCAGGCGGGCCACCCGGCGCAGGTGCTCCGCGGGCGCGGGCAGTTCCTCGGTCAAGCGCACGGTCGGCAGCGCGGGGAGCGATTCCGGCCGCCACGGGCCGTCGGTGAAACGCGCGGTCTCCGGCGCGGTCAGCGCGGCGGGCCCGGCTGGGTCGAACGGCAGCGCGCCGACCACGAGCGGCACGTCACCCCGCGCGAGAGCCTCGGCGGCGGCATCGATCTCGTGGAACCGTTCCCGGCTCCCGGAGGTGCGCAGGGTCCGGTCGGCGCGGGAGAGCAGGAAACCGTCCATCGGTTCACGACGATAGTCCCGCGCCCGAGCGACGGCCTGCCCGGCCGGTGGCTCGGTGCCCGTTGCCCTATCGGCCCGGCGGGACGATCAACACGGGCCGGTGGCTGTGCCGCAGGACGTGGTCGGCAACCGAGGACTGCAGCAGGGACCGCAGTCCGGTGGTGCCGCGGGTGCCGGTGACGATGATGTCCGCGTTCAGTTCGTCGGCGGCTTCGACGATGGTGGTCCAGATGGTGGTGACGCACTCCACTGTCCTGCCCTCGGCGTTGAGTCCAGCGCCCCGCGCCAGATCCAGGCCCTCGATGTTGACGGCCTTGGCGTCGGTCAGTGCGATGTCCTCGGACTCCTCGTCCGGAACCCACTCCGGCTGCATCACGCCGGACAGCCCGGACATCCTGGCGGCCTGGCGGACCATCGGTTCCCATGCCGTCATCACCACGGCCCGCTCGGCGCTGAGAAAGCGGCCGGCGTATTCGATTGCGCGCTTGGCGTTGTCGGAGCCGTCGTAGGCGATGAGCATCAGATCTGCGGGCATCGAGACCTCCTCGTTTCGGGGGCGATCCACCTCTCACGCTACCCGTTGGAGGGTGTGGTGGACGGGGGATCTGTCCTACGCTCGAACGGTGAAGATCACTCGAGTGCCCCGCGCCGTCGCCGTCGTCCTCGGTCTCGGGATGCTCGTGTCCTGCGGCAGCACCGCGACGGACACCACGCCGTCGCCCTCCGCCGCGCCTTCCCCGTCGGCGGTGCCCGAGCGGGATCTCGTCACCGGCGCGAGGGATCAGACGCTGCCTGCCCACTGCGGTGCGGACTTCCTCGCGTCCCTGACGGGGCGGCAGAAGCTGGCGCAGCTGCTCAATGTGGGTGTGACCGGGACCGCCGACGCGGTCGAGGTGGTGCGGAAGGAACAGATCGGCGGCATCTTCATCGGCAGCTGGACCGACGAGTCGATGCTGGCGAGCAAGCAGGTGCCGCAGGTGGAGGCCGTGGCGAAGGTGCCGCTGATGGTCAGCATCGACGAGGAGGGCGGCCGGGTGTCGCGGGTCGCGGACCTGCTCGGCGAGGATCCGCCGCCGCGCACCGTGGCGGAGACGATGACGCCCGAGCAGACCTACGAGTTGGCGCTGGAACGCGGGCGGGGCCTGCGGGGTCTCGGCATCACCGTCGACTACGCCCCCGTCGTGGACGTCAGCAGCCAGCCCGCGGACTCGGTGATCGGGGACCGTTCGTTCAGCGACGACCCGGACGTCGTCACCCAGTACGCGGGGGAGTACGCCCGCGGCCTGCGCGACGCGGGTCTGCTGCCGGTGATCAAGCATTTCCCGGGACACGGTGCGGCGTCGGGTGATTCGCACACCGGTGCCGTCACCACGCCGCCGCTCGACCAGTTGCAGACCCGCGACCTGGTGCCGTTCCGTGAGCTGGTGGACACCGGCGTCGGGGTGATGGTCGGGCATCTGGAGGTGCCCGGGCTGACCGCACCTGGCGTGCCCGCGAGCATCAGTCCCGCCGCGATGAACCTGCTGCGGACCGGGACCGGCTACGGCGCGCCCGCCTTCGACGGACCGATCTTCACCGACGACCTCAGCGGCATGCGCGCGATCACCGACAAGCTCGACACCCCGCAGGCGGTGGCGGCGGCCCTGACCGCGGGCGCCGATGTCGCGCTGTGGCTGACCACCGACGAGGTGCCCGAGGTCCTCGACCACCTCGAGGAGCTGGTGGCCTCCGGCAAGCTCAGTCAGCAACAGGTGGACGATTCCGTGTTGCGGGTGGCGCGGGCCAAGGGCGTCGTCACCTGCTAGCGACGGCTTCTTCCAGGGGGCGCAACCGGCCGCGTGCGGGCGCAACGGGCGGATCCGGCAGAATGTAGGACGTCAATCGATCTACTTACTCTAGAGTAAGATAAAGGGTCTTACCTCTGGAGGGCACATGGCTGGCGGGACCAAACGGCTACCTCGGGCGGTTCGCGAGCAACAGATGCTCGACGCCGCGGTCGAGGTGTTTTCCGTCAACGGGTTTCACGACACGTCGATGGACGCGATCGCCGCTGCCGCGCAGATCTCCAAGCCGATGCTCTACCTGTACTACGGCTCCAAGGAGGAGCTGTTCGCGGCCTGCATCCACCGCGAGGGCCTGCGCTTCGTCGAGGCGATCACGCCCGCGGGCGACCCCAGCCTGTCCCCGCGCGAGCAGCTGCGGGCCGCCCTGGTCGGGTTCCTCGGCTTCGTCGATCAGAATCGCTCGTCCTGGATGGTGCTCTACCGGCAGGCGATCGGTCAGCAGGCGTTCGCAGGCCAGGTGCGCGGTTCCCGCGACCGCCTGATCGAGCTCACCGCCAAGCTCCTCGAATCGAGCACCAAGGATCCCGACGAGGGGACCGACTTCTCCATCATGGCCGTGGCCCTGGTCGGCGCGGGCGAGGCCGTCGCGGACCGGATAGCGGGCGGGGAGATCGCCGTGAACGCCGCGGCCGACCTGCTCGAGAGCCTGGCCTGGCGCGGACTGTCCGGCAAGAAGAAGTAGGCGCTGCGCGCCCGTGCGCGGTTGACGAGTCCAGGGACTCGTCAAC
>NZ_JBSGTR010000082.1:0-21124 GCF_053607505.1 Rhodococcus sp. NPDC055112 | reverse complement strand
GGCACGTGAAGTGCCGCTCCGGCGCCAGATCACCAGCGGTAGTGCGCGAACGCCTTGTTGGCTTCAGCCATCTTGTGGGTGTCCTCGCGACGCTTCACGGCTGCACCGAGGCCATTGCTGGCATCCATGAGCTCGTTGGCGAGACGCTCGACCATGGTCTTCTCACGACGTGCACGCGAGAAGGTCACCAGCCAGCGCAGGGCCAGCGTGGTGGAGCGGCCGGGGCGGACCTCGACCGGCACCTGGTAGGTGGCGCCACCGACACGGCGGCTGCGCACCTCGAGGGCGGGCTTGACGTTGTCCAGCGCACGCTTGAGGGTGACGACCGGATCGGTGCCGGTCTTCTCACGCGCCTGCTCGAGGGCTTCGTAGACGATGCGCTCGGCGGTGGACTTCTTGCCGTCCAGCAGGATCTTGTTCACGAGCTGCGTGACCAGCGGCGACCCGTAAACGGGGTCGTTGATCAGCGGGCGCTTGGGAGCGGGGCCCTTACGTGGCATTAGCTCTTCTCCTTCTTGGCGCCGTAGCGGCTGCGTGCCTGCTTGCGACCCTTGACACCCTGTGTGTCGAGGGAGCCGCGGATGATCTTGTAGCGAACACCCGGGAGGTCCTTCACACGACCGCCACGGACGAGCACCATCGAGTGCTCCTGGAGGTTGTGGCCCTCACCGGGGATGTACGCCGTGACCTCGACCGAGCTGGTCAGGCGGACACGCGCGACCTTACGGAGCGCGGAGTTCGGCTTCTTCGGGGTGGTGGTGTACACGCGGGTGCACACACCACGACGCTGCGGGCTTCCCTTCAGGGCAGCGGTCTTGAGCTTCGCGACCTTGTCGCGACGCCCCTTTCGGACCAGCTGGTTGATGGTTGGCATATACCGGCTTTCTTCTGTCGACCGACCTGCGCTCGGCAGGCCTGGCCGTTGTGTAATTAGGGATCTAGCAGTTGGAGCAAGAAAACGCTGCTCCTCACCCGTCCCTCGACCCCGAGGTCGGGCGTGTCGCATACCCCCACACAGGCAGCCGAATGCTCGTCTCTGAGGAGAGCGCGCGCGCGGCCTTACCTTGCTAGGCACACAAATCGACCCGGGCAGGCCGGGCACGACCCACAACGATACCCGGCGGCGCGCCTTCAGGTCAAAGCGAGTCGATCGGTGGTAACGGCCCGTGCCGGGTCAGGACAGGGCGACCGGTTGCTGCTCCCCCGACCGCCTGCGATGCAGGACCGAATCGAGATCCGCGGCCCACTGCTTGATCAGCTCGGCCCGCCGCTTGGAGTCGTCGGTGAGCACATCGGCCAGGCCGAGCCCGCGCGCCAGGTCGAGAGTGAGCTGCACCCATCGATGCGCGATGAGGTCGCCGTCCTCGACCCTGAGCATGGCGACCGCGGTCCGGTGCGCGACCCGACCGAACTTCTCCTCCAGCGGCAGCACCCGCTCCCGCAATGCCGGATCCGAGGCGGCGGCGGTCCACACCTGCAGGGCCGCCTTGAACAGGGTGCCGGTGTAGTACTCCACGAGGCGGGTGACGATCGCCTCGGTGCGGCCAGGCCCGGCGGGCAGGCCGGTGGCCTCCAGCCGGGCGGCCTCCATCCGGCTGTCGAACATGAATTCGAGCGCGGCCGTGATCAGGTCCTCGCGCGTCGGGAAGTGATGCTGGGCGGCGCCGCGGGACACACCCGCACGCTTGGCGACCACACCGACCGTGGTCGCGGCCCAGCCCTGGTCAGCGAGGCAATCGATGGTCGCCTCGAGCAACCGCTGCCGCGTCAGCCGGCTCCGATCCTGCTGCGGTTCACGCATTCGGCACCTCCCGCCCCCAATGTAAATTTCCGTTATCTTTACGTTATCTTCGCCACAAAGGCCTTGCCTCGGCCGTTACCTGCCGGTACGAAGGTTCCCGGTGCACCTGATGCGCCCCTATGAGAATCACCGAACACAACCAAGGAGCACATCATGGGTTCTGCAGAATTCGCTTCCGCATTCGACGCCATCAGCACCTTCGCCGGCGCGATCGGCGACCTGACCGGTGGACTGGGCACCCTCGTCGGTTCCGTCGACGGGCTCGTCAACCCGAAGGCCTGATCGCCTTTTCGTAACACCCGACAGGACCCGCGCTCGACTACTCGAGCGCGGGTCCTGTCGTATCCGGCCACCATCTACTCCTCGACGTCCTTGCTATTCGCTCGGTGCCCAGGCAGGCGGACGGCGCTGGAAGAAGGCGGTCATGCCCTCGACGGCCTCCGGCGATCCGAACAGTCTCGCCGACTGCGCGGCGAGCTCCTCACCGTAACGGTCGAAGTCGACGAGCATCCGCGCGGTGGTCAGCCGCTTCGACTCGGCCAGTCCCTGCGGGGACGCCAGCGCGAGCTCCGCGCAGACCTCCGCAACGGTCACCCCGGCGTCCTCCGACGCGATGGTGATCAGGCCGAGACGTTCGGCCTCGGCCGGACCGAACTTCTCGCCGGTCAGGAAATACCGGCCCGCTGCTCGGGAGGTCATCCTGGGCAGCACCGTGAGCGAGATGATCGACGCCGCCAGCCCCAGCCGCGCCTCGGTGAGCGCGAAGGTGCTCGACGGACCGGCGATCGCGATGTCGCACGCGCCGACCAGCCCCATCCCGCCGGCACGGACGTGACCGTCGATGCGGGCGACGATCGGCTTCGGCAGTTCGAGGAACTCCCGCAGCAGCTCGGTCATCTGAGCCGTGCGCCCCGCCGCCAGCTCCGCCGGGTCGGCGTCCGATGCTCCGCCCGCCTCCGACAGATCCGCGCCCGCGCAGAAGGTACCGCCGGTGTGGGTGAGCACCACCGCGCGGACCGAGTCGTCGACCGCCGCGTCCGCCAGCGCCTGGCGGAGTTCGCCGACCAACCGCGAGGAGATCGCGTTGCGGTTGTGCGGCGAGTCCAGGGTGACGGTGGCGAACCCGCCCGCGACCTCGGAGCGGACGTAGGGCGCGCTCGTCTCGGGAACCGTCATGGTCAGTACGACCTCGGCAACCCGAGCGAGTGCTGGGAGACGAAGTTCAGGATCATCTCCCGGCTCACCGGCGCCACTCGCGCGATCCGGGCGGCCCCGAGCATGGCGGCCAGTCCGAATTCCTTGCTCAGGCCGGCACCACCGTGCGTCTGGATGGCCTGGTCGAGTGCCTTGATGCTCGCCTCGGCCGCCGCGTACTTCGCCATGTTCGCGGCCTCGGCCGCGCCGAAGTCGTCGCCGCTGTCGTAGAGGAACGCGGCCTTCTGCATCATCACCTTCGCCAGTTCCAGCTCGATCTTCGCCTGGGCGAGCGGATGCGCGATGCCCTGGTGCGCCCCGATCGGGGTCTTCCAGACGGTGCGCTGCTTCGCGTACTTGACCGCGGCGTCGATCGCGTACCGGCCGACACCGATCGCCATCGACGCACCGAGGATCCGCTCCGGGTTCAGGCCGGCGAACAGCTGCATGAGTGCGGCGTCCTCCGATCCGACCAACGCCTCACCCGGCACCCGGACCTCGTCGAGGAACAGCGTGAACTGGTGGTCCGGCTCGATGACGTCCATTTCCATCGGCGTCTTGACGAAGTTCTCGGTGTCGGTCGGCACGATGAACAGCGCCGGCTTGAGCTTGCCGGTCTTGTGGTCCTCGGTCCGCGCCACGATCAGCACCGCGTCCGCCTGGTCCACGCCCGAGATGAAGATCTTGTTCCCGGTCAGGATCCAGTCGGCGCCGTCGCGGCGGGCCGTGGTCGTGATCTGGTGCGAGTTGGAGCCCGCGTCGGCCTCGGTGATCCCGAACGCCATGATCTTGCTGCCGTCGGCCAGGCCGGGCAGCCACTGCTGCTTCTGCTCATCGGTGCCGTACTTGCCGATGATGGTGCCGCAGATCGCGGGCGAGACCACCACGAGCAGCAGCCCCGCGCCGTGCGCGGCCAGCTCCTCCTGCACAAGGGCGAGCTCGTAGATGCCCGCTCCCCCGCCGCCGTACTCCTCCGGCAGGTTGACCCCGAGGAAGCCGAGCTTGCCCGCCTCGTTCCACAGCTCCGTCAGCGGCTCGCCCCTGCGCGAGCGCGGCAGCACGTAGTCGACGTAGTTGAAGCGCTCGCCGAGCTTGGACACCGCCGCGCGCAGTGCCTTCTGCTCGTCGCTCTCGATAAAACTCATGCCGATTCCTCTTCCGTCTCTTCAGGTTCAACAATGGCAAGGACAGACCCGACGTCGACCTGCTGGCCGACCGAAACCGGGAGCTCCACGAGCACACCCGACGCAGGAGCGGTGATGGTGTGCTCCATCTTCATCGCCTCGAGCCAGACGATCGGCTGGCCGAGGGTGACCGAATCGCCCTGCGCGGCACCGAGGCGGATGACCGCGCCCGGCATGGGCGCGAGCAGCGAACCCGCCGCGACGATCGTCGCCGGGTCGACGAACCGCGGGGTCGCCGTCAGGGCGACGGGCCCGAGCGGCGAGTCGACGAAGACCTCGTCGCCGTACCGGGCGACGTCGAAGGTCCGGCGCATGCCCGCCACCTCCAGCACCACCGCGTCCGCGGTGGCGGACACCAGCGAGACGTGCTCGAAGGCCTCGGCGCGAAGGCCGCCGCGCGTGAGCAGGTACCGGATGTCGTACTCCCCCGACGCGCTCACGTACTGCTTGAGCTGCGGCTGCGACGTCAGGTTCCGCCACCCGCTCGGGATCCGGCCGTCGACCCGCGCCGCCGCCCGGTTCGCCGCGGCATCGGCCAACGCCGCCGCAAGCGCGGACAGCGCCTCGGCATCCGGATCGGCCAGCGGCCGCGCCAGGGTGTCGAGCCCGTGGGTGTCGAAGAACGCGGTGTCGGTGTCCCCTGCCAGGAAGGCCGGGTGCCGCAGGATGTTCACCAGCAGATCCCGGTTCGTCCGCAGGCCGTGCAGCGCTGTACGGGCCAGCGTGGAGGCGAGCAGCTGCGCGGCCTGTCCACGGGTCGGCGCGAACGAGATGACCTTGGCGAGCATCGGGTCGTAGTGCACCCCGACGACCGAGCCGGCCACCACGCCGGAGTCCAGTCGCACGCCCTGACGGTCCAGGACCGCGAATTCCTCCACCGTGCCGGGGAGTTCGATGCGGTGCACGGTCCCGCTCTGCGGCTGCCAGTTCTTCGCCGGGTCCTCGGCATAGAGCCGGACCTCGATCGAGTGTCCGCGCAGCGCCGGGGGTTCGGCAGGCAGCGCGACGCCCGCCGCGACCTGCAACTGCAGGTCCACCAGGTCGAGTCCGGTGGTGCACTCGGTGACCGGGTGCTCGACCTGCAGCCGGGTGTTCATCTCGAGGAAGAAGAACTCGCCGCGCTCGTCCGCCAGGAACTCGACGGTGCCCGCTCCCTCGTAGCCGATGGCGTTCGCCGCCAGCCGCGATGCCTCGAAGAGCCGCTCACGCATGCCGGGGGTCCGCTCGACCAGCGGGGACGGGGCCTCCTCCACGACCTTCTGGTGCCTGCGCTGGATGGAGCACTCACGCTCGCCCACCGCCCACACCGTGCCGTGCTTGTCGGCCATCACCTGAACCTCGATGTGCCTGCCGGTCTCGAGGTAGCGCTCGCAGAACACCGTCGGATCACCGAAGGCCGACTGCGCCTCGCGCCGGGCAGCCTCCAGTTCGCCTGCCAGCGCTGACAACTCGCGCACCACGCGCATGCCGCGTCCGCCACCACCAGCCGACGCCTTGATCAGCACGGGCAGGTGTGCCTCGGTGACCTCGTCGGGCGCGAGCTCGGCCAGGACGGGAACGCCTGCGGCGTCCATCAGCTTCTTGGACTCGACCTTGGAGCCCATCGACTCGATGGCCTTGACCGGCGGGCCGACCCAGGTCAGGCCCGCGTCCTCGACCGCCTGCGCGAATCCCGCATTCTCCGAGAGGAATCCGTAACCGGGGTGGATCGCGTCGGCGCCCGCGGCACGCGCCGCGTCGATGATGAGGTCGGCCCGGAGGTAGGTCTCGGCAGGGGTGTTGCCCGGGAGCCGGATCGCCGCGTCGGCCTCGGCCACGTGCGGGCTTGCCGCGTCTGCGTCGGAGAACACCGCGACGGTGCCGATGCCGGTCCGGCGCGCGGTCGAGAACACTCGCCGCGCGATCTCGCCGCGGTTTGCCACCAGAACGGACTGGATCGCCGGTCCGAGCGAAGCGTTGGGGGAAGTCATCACGGTCTGCCTCACATGCGGAAGACGCCGAAGTTCTCGGTGCCTTGGATCGGGGCGGAGGCAATGGCCGACAGGCACATTCCCACCACCGTGCGGGTATCACGCGGATCGATGACGCCGTCGTCGTACAGCCGACCGGACAGGAACATCGGCAGCGACTCGGCCTCGATCTGGTTCTCGATCATGGCGCGGATGCCGGCATCGGCTTCCTCGTCGAACGCCTGCCCGCGGGCCTCCGCGGAGGCCCGGCTGACGATGGAGATGACGCCTGCCAACTGTGCGCCGCCCATGACCGCGGACTTCGAACTCGGCCAAGCGAACAGGAATCGGGGATCGAAGGCCCGGCCGCACATTCCGTAGTGGCCGGCTCCGTAGGAGGCGCCGAGCAGGATCGAGATGTGCGGCACCTTCGAGTTCGCGACGGCATTGATCATCATCGAGCCGTGCTTGATCATCCCGCCCTCCTCGTACTCCCTGCCGACCATGTACCCGGTCGTGTTGTGCAGGAACAGCAGAGGGGTGTTGGAACGGTTCGCCAGCTGGATGAACTGGGTGGCCTTCTGGGACTCCTCACTGAAGAGCACCCCTCGGGCGTTCGCGAGGATGCCGACCGGGTAGCCGTGCAGCTCCGCCCAGCCGGTGACCAGCGAGGATCCGTACATCGGCTTGAACTCGTCGAAATCGGATCCGTCGACGATGCGGGCGATCACCTCGCGCGGGTCGAAGGGGATCTTCAGGTCCGCCGGGACGATGCCGAGGAGCTCCTCCTGGTCCGCCAGCGGCTCGATCACCTCCGCCCGGGGGGCCGGTCCCTCCTTCTTCCAGTTCAGCCGCTTGACGATGCTTCGGCCGATGCGGATCGCATCCTGCTCGTCGACGGCGAAGTAGTCGGCTAGACCCGACTTGCGCGCGTGCATCTCGGCGCCGCCGAGCGACTCGTCGTCCGACTCCTCGCCGGTGGCCATCTTCACCAGCGGCGGGCCGGCGAGGAACACCTTGGAGCGCTCCTTGATCATCACCACGTGATCGGACATGCCCGGGATGTAGGCACCGCCCGCGGTCGAGTTACCGAACACCAGGGCGATCGTGGGGATCCCGGCCGCGGAGAGCTGGGTGAGGTCGCGGAACATCCGCCCTCCCGGGATGAAGACCTCCTTCTGGGTCGGCAGGTCCGCGCCACCGGACTCGACGAGCGAGATCACCGGCAGTCGGTTCTGCATCGCGATGTCGTTGGCCCGGAAGCCCTTCCGCAGCGTCCACGGGTTGCTGGTGCCGCCGCGGACGGTCGGATCGTTCGCGACGATCAGGCACTCCACCCCCTCCACGACACCGATGCCAACCACGGTGCTGGCGCCGACGGGGAAGTCGCTTCCCCACGCCGCGAGCGGGCACAGCTCCAGGAACGGCGAATCCGCGTCGATCAGCAGCTCGATCCGTTCACGGGCGAGCAGCTTGCCCCGCTTGTGGTGCCGCTCCACGTACTTCTCGCCGCCGCCTGCCAGCGCCTTGGCGTGCTCGGTCTCGAGCTCGGCGAGTTTGGCGTTCATCGTCTCCACCGCGGTCGCGTACACCTCCGACCCGGTGTCGAGGGTGGACCTGAGAACCGTCATGACTGATACCCCAATCGCTTTGCCGCCAATCCGGTGAGGATCTCGGTGGTGCCTCCACCGATCCCCAGGATTCGCATGTCCCGGTATTGCCTTTCGACTTCGCTTTCGCGCATGTAGCCGAGCCCGCCGAACAACTGCACCGCCTGGTTCGCCACCCACTCGCCCGCCTCGACGGCGGTGTTCTTCGCGAAGCAGACCTCGGCGATGAAGTCCTGTTCCGATTCCAGCGAGCGCTCGACGAGCGCACGGGTGTACACCCGTGCCACGTCGACCCGGCGTGCCATCTCGGTGACTGTGTTCTGCACCGACTGCCTGCTGATCAACGGCCTACCGAACGTCTCCCGGTCCCGGCACCATTGCAGGGTCAGGTCCAGGCACCGCTGGGCGCTCGAGTAGGCCTGGGCGGCAAGCGCGATCCGTTCGGTGAGGAAGGCCTGCGCGATCTGCTGGAAGCCGCTGTTCTCGGCGCCGACCAGATTCTCCGCCGGAACCCGGGCGTCCACGAAGGACAACTCCGCGGTGTCGGACGCCAGCCAGCCCATCTTCTCGAGCTTGCGCGTGACCTCGAAGCCGGGCGTGCCCTTCTCGATGACGAGAAGCGACACCCCGGCCGCTCCTTCCCCTCCGGTGCGGACGGCGGTGACCACGAAGTCGGCGCGGCAGCCGGAGGTGATGAAAGTCTTGGCTCCGTTGACGACGAAGTGGTCGCCGTCCCGAACCGCCTTGGTCCGCAGGTGTCCCACGTCCGAGCCGCCGCCGGGCTCGGTGATCGCCAGCGAGCCGATCAGCTCGCCCGCGAGGGTGGGCCGCACCCAGCGGTCGATCTGGCTCTCGTCGCCTGCCGCGACGAGGTGCGGCAACGCGATGCCCGAGGTGAACAGGGAGGCGAACAGGCCGCCCGACCCGCCCGCGTAGTGCATCTCCTCGCAGATGGTCACGGCGTCGACGAGATCGCCGCCGGATCCGCCGACCGACTCGGGGAACCCGGCGCCGATCAGCCCGAGTGCTCCAGCCTTCTTGTGCAGCTCACGCGGCAACTCGCCGTGTCGCTCCCAATCGTCGAGGTAGGGCAGCACGTCCTGCTCGGCGAATCGGCGAACCGTCTCGCGCAACGCCTTTCGCTCGTCGGTGGTCCACACGCTCACAGTGTTCCTCCCAGGGGTTCATCGCCGAGCAGAAGCTCTTCCGGAATGTCGATGTGCCTGGCACGCAGCCACTCCCCGAGGCCCTTGGCCTGCGGATCGAATCGGGCCTGCGAGGCGACCCCTGCCCCGAGGATGCCCTCGATGACGAAGTTCACCGCGCGCAGCTTCGGGAACAGGTGTCGGGTGACCGGCAGCTCCGCCGCCTCCGGGAGCAGCCGCCCGAGCTCCTCCACCGTGAGCGTGTTGGCCAGCCAGCGCCACTGTTCTTCGGTACGAACCCAGACTCCGACGTTCGCATTGCCACCCTTGTCGCCACTGCGGGCGGCCGCGATCGTACCGAGCGGGACACGGATCGTCGGCGTCGTCGGCAACGGTTGCGGCAGTACGGGATCGGCCACCGTGGCCAGTTCCAGAGTCGGCCCGCCCTTGGCGATCGGGATCCTGGTGCCGTTGGACAGGACCGCGGTGTGCGGCACCTCGGCGGCGTCCACATAGCCGGGGGTGAACACGGCGTACGGCTGCCCGTTGGACGGCGGCGCGGTCAGGCTGAAGCCCGGGTAGCTGGCCAGCGCGAGCTCGACCGAAACGGACGAGAAGGCGCGACCGACGACGTTCGGATCCGGATCGCGAACGACGCAGCGCAACAACGCACTCGCCGTCTCCTCGGTGTCCGCGTCCGGGTGGTCGGTGCGCGCGAGGGTCCACGTCATCTCGGCCGGCTTGGTGGTCATCCACGCCTCGAACTGCGTGCGGGCGAGCTCGGCCTTCGCCTCGATGTCCAGGCCGGTGAGGATCATCGTGAACTCGTTGCGGAACCCCGCCAGTGCGTTGAGGGAGACCTTCAGCGTGGGCGGCGGCGCCTCTCCCCGCACCCCGCTGATGCGGACACGGTCGGGTCCGTCGGAGGTGAGTTCGAGGGAGTCCATCCGGGTGGTGACGTCCGGTCCGGCGTAGCGGCCGCCGGTGATCTCGTAGAGCAGCTGGGCCGTGACGGTGCCGACGCTCACCGCACCCCCGGTGCCCGCGTGCTTGGTGATGACCGAGGATCCGTCGGCGTGGATCTCCGCGATCGGGAATCCGGGTCGCCCCATGTCGGCGATCTCGGTGAAGAAGGAGTAGTTGCCACCGGTCGCCTGCGTGCCACACTCGATCACGTGCCCCGCCGCGACGGCTCCGGCGAGCTGGTCGAAATCCGTTCGTCCCCAGCCGAAGTGCGCAGCCGCGGGTCCGACGATCACCGACGCGTCGGTCACCCGGCCGGTGACCACGACGTCCGCGCCCGCGCCGAGGCATTCGACGATGCCCCACGCACCGAGATAGGCGTTGGCCGTCAGTGGAGCGGGCGCGCCCGGCGCTCCGGTCAGTCCCAGCTCCGCCGCCCTGGCGATCAGGTCATCACCCTCGACATGGGCGATGACCGCGCCGAGACCGAGCCGTTCGTTCACCTCACGCAGCGCCTGCGCCAGCCCGGCCGGATTCAGCCCGCCCGCGTTGGCGACGATCTTGACGCCCTTGTCCAGCGCCAGCCCGAGGCAGTCCTCGGCCTGACGGAGGAACGTCTTGGCATAGCCCCTTGAGGGATCCTTCATCCGGTCGCGACCGAGGATCAGCATCGTCAGCTCGGCAAGGTAGTCGCCGGTGAGGTAGTCGAGTTCGCCGCCCTCGAGCATCTCCCGCATCGCCGAGATGCGGTCTCCGTAGAAGCCGGAACAGTTTCCGATCCGGACCGGGTTTGTCATGCGTCCACCTTCGGGTCACGGCCCGCGCCGGGAGGGCCGGCGAAGACCTGGGCGATTGCGATCCACGCGGTGGCATCGGGTCCCACCGCGGTCAGGTCCAGATCCGCCGGGTTCGCTCGCTGGGTGACCAGCAGGCAGAAGTCCGCGGCGGGGCCGGTGACGCGCTGCGCCGCGTCCTCGGGGCCCCAGGTCCAGATGTCGTCGCCCTCCGGGGCCGTCAGCTCGAACCGGAACTCCTCGGCAGGCGGGGTCAGCTCGTTCACTGCGTACGCGAAGTCACGGGTACGCACACCGAGATGCGCGATGCTGCGCAGTCGGTTGGTCGGCGGGACGTCGACGCCGAGAGCCGCGGCGACGTCCTGCCCGTGCGCCCAGGTCTCCATCAGCCGGGCAGTGGCCATCGACATCGCACTCATCGGCGGGCCGTACCAGGGCAGCTTGGTGCCGCTCGGCACCGCGGCGAGCGCCTCGGCCAGCGCGGTCCGACCGGAGCGCCAGTCCGCCAACAGTTCGGCGGGCGGCCTGGCGGCCTCGACCTCGGCTGCCTCGTCAACGAACCCGAGGGGGTTCTTCCATGCCTCGGCGAGCGACTCGGCGAAGCCCTCGGGATCGGTAACCGCCATCAGCGAGGTGCGATCCGTCCAGGCCAGGTGCCCGATCTGGTGGGCGATCGACCAGCCCTTGGCGGGCGTCGGACCCGCCCATTGTTCGTCGGTCAGACTCGCGACCAGTGCGTCGAGGTGATCGCCCTCCACCCGCAGGTCCCCGATGGTGATACTCAGATCGGCCATGAATTCTCCTTGAGAGGTGCTGCGACCAGCATCACACCGTCGGCGATAAAAATCAAGCACGCTTGCTTGTTATTGACCGGCAACCGCCCCGACACGAACGCCCAGCGATTTCCCGCGATTCTCGCACCCCGCGCGCGCCGATGGGGTTTGATGCTCGGAAGCAAAGCGGTCGTCCAGTTTGCTCGTGGAGACCCCCTCGCCCCTCGGCGACGCGCGGCCGCCGCACCCCCAGCCCCGCCCTACGCTCGGCGCCCGTTAGATGATCGAACTACATTGCGCCACAATCAATTACGCGCCCAGAACAGTCATTCGATTCCGCTACACCGCGGGTATCCCGTGCGGTAGAACTGGTGCGCGCCGAGCACCGGGGTGCGCTTTCATCCATCGACCCGAGGAGACATCCATGCCCGCGTTCGACTTACCCGCCCTGTTCTCCCCGCAGGCGCAGGACAACTTCACCGGCAGCACCATCGGCCTACCCTTCGGCTTCCAGCTCCCGATCGGCAGCTGATTCCCTAGCACGGGCGCCCCGCAGGCAAGGCTGAACCCAGGGAATGAGATGTTGGTCACGTTGATGCCAATTTGTGACCAGTCCGAGATCTCGTCCGGTAGAACTACAGCACGCGCGCAATTCTCGGCGCATGACCATCGAGAAGAACACAGGGAGCATTCATGCCGTCTTCGTCCGAACTCTCCACGCTTTTCGGCGCCCTCAGCACCATCTTCGGCATCCTCGGATCCTCGGATACCTCGGATGGCGGCTCCAGCAAGTAAGTCATGTGAACACACTGTGGGGGCTGCCGGCGACTCGGCAGCCCCCACAGTGCTGTCCGAGGGTTTCGGAACTCGAATTCTCTCCACCGCAACGCATTTGACCGACGCGCCGCGACAGCGGAGACGGATTGCGGAATCGATCCCGCGCCCGCGGTGCGTGCGGTAGAACTGGACGCGCGCCCGGTTGGACGGCGCGTCCCCAGTACATGAGAAGAACACCAGGAGCCGAGCAATGAACCTGAGCGCGTTGATCACGACCCTGCTGGACCTCGTCGGCCCCGCCGAGACGACGACCACGGACGGAAACTTCGTCGGCAGCAGCACCGGTCCCACCGGCAGCACCTTCCCCTGATCGACACGCGCGGGTCTGCGCGCCGAGCGCGCGGACCCGCGCACTAGCCGGGCGACCCGGTCAGTAGCCCTGGCGCAGCAGCAGCGGCGTACTCGGCACCGGGATCTCCGAACCCGCGCCTGCCAGCCCGTCCAGCACGCCCTGCGACCAGGCCACCAGGCCGGCGACGTCGAGACCGTGCGGAGCGCCCGTCTCGAATCCGCGGATCCGGTCCTGGCCGCGAAGGAGCAGCGACTGGGCGCCGACGACATTGCCGCGCAACAGATGCGTCAGACCCACCGCGAGCTGAGCAAGCCCCTGCCAGAGCTCGCGTTCAGACTCCGGCGCCGCCTTCCACGAACCCTCGAGCACCTCGTGTGCATGGAACGGCATGCCCGCATCCAGCAGACGCTGGGCCTCCGCAATCGCCTCCGCAGGCGTCAGCAGGACCTCCTCCTGCACCCGCGCGACGCCCTCGGCGCCGCGCGGCAACGGCCTCCCCAACCCGTCGCGGGGTCGCGCATTGAGCGGCCTGCCCCGGCCGTCACGTTCCCGCTGCTGCATGCCTCCAACTGTAATGAAGCCGTTGGAACTCACAGTCGAACCCTTGTCCAAGTAACTGTGAAAGCTAGTACCGTCTACGTATGGCCGACAGGGCCGACATCGGTACGAGGAGAGACATGGGCACCATTCACATCACCGCGGTCGCGAAGGTTCCGGTGCACGCCGGCTTCGCCTATGTGGACGACTACAAGAATGTGCCTGCGTGGATGTTCGGGGTGACCCGGTTCGAGCCGGTCGGCGAGCAGATACAGGGACTCGGAGCCACCTTCGACGCCACCATGCAGCTCGGCCCCAAGTCCCTGAACTCGAGGGTCACGATCACCGAGTGGGAACGGGACCGGGTGATCACGCTGGCCTCGGTCGACGGGATCTCGAACTCGTCGACGTGGCGATTCGCCCCGGCGACCGACGACAGCACCGAGATGACGGTGGACTTCGAGTACTCGCTGCCTGGCGGACTCGCGGGCAAGGTGCTCGCGAAGATCGTCGAGCCGATCGTGGGAACGGCCATCAAGCACACCGAGTCCACCCTGCGTCGCCGGGTCGAGGAGCTCGCGCGCACCGACGCCGCGGGCTGATCCCGCCTCCGTGGCGTGCTTCACCCGGCAAACGATCGGTGACAGCGCGCCACGAGCGGACGACGATGGTCCTGGAGGGACGCATCCGCCGTTTCTTCAGACGCGGGAGAGGGCCCATGTCCACAACGCAACCGGTCGCCGAGGCCGACGCTCTCGCCCAACGCCTCGTCGAGGCCGCGCTCGGCACCGTCGACGTGCTGTCCATCCATCTGGGCGACCGCCTCGGCTGGTACCGGAGTCTGCGGGTCGACGGTCCGGCGACGCCGGACGAACTCGCCGCCCGCACCGGCACCCACCCTCGGTACGCGCGCGAATGGCTGGAACAACAGGCCGTGACGGGTCTGATCGAGGTGGGCCCCGACGAACCCCGGCGATTCACGCTGCCGCCTGCGGCGGCCGAGGTGCTCACCGATGGGTCCAGCCTCGCCTACCTCGCGCCGCTGGCCCGGATGCTCTGTTCCGCGGCCGAACAGATGCCAGCACTGCTCGAGGCGTATCGATCCGGCGGCGGGGTCGGCTGGGCGCAGTACGGGGCCGACGCCCGCGAATCGCAGGCCGAGATGAACCGCCCCTGGTACGAGCGGGCCCTGCCGGAGGCCCTGCGGTCGGTTCCCGACCTGGATGCGCTGCTGCGCGAGCCCGGCGCCCGGATCGCCGACCTGGGCTGCGGCGGCGGCTGGTCGACGATCGCACTCGCCCGGGCGTACCCGGCGGCCACTGTGGACGGGTACGACATCGACGCGGCCTCGGTGCGACTGGCCTCGGGCAACGGCGACGCGAACCCGGACGTCACGTCCCGCGTCGCCTTCCACTGCGGCGATGCCGCCCGGCTACCCGCGGCGGCCTTCCGCTGCGTGTTCGCCTTCGAGTGCGTGCACGACATGCCCGACCCGGTCGCGGTGCTCACCGCTGCCAGGCAGTCCCTGGCCCCAGGGGGCCGCGTCGTCGTCATGGACGAGGCGGTCGCCGGCTCCTTCGACCCTCCCGGCGACGAGACCGAGCGACTGATGTACGGCTTCAGCCTGCTCATCTGCCTGCCGGACGGAATGAGCCACCGGCCGACCGCCGCCACAGGAACCGTCATGCGCCCGGACACCCTGCGCAGCTATGCGTTCGAGGCGGGCTTCACCGGATTCGAGGTACTCCCGATCGACGGCTTCGGGTTCTGGCGCTTCTATCAACTGACGGCCTGACGACCTCGCCGCCGCCACCGAATACGGGTGACGGCGGCGAGAGAGAATCGGCGAGTGCTCGCCGTCGCTGCGCTGGGTCAGGCGCTGAGCAGGCCCTTCGCGATGTGCGTCACCTGGATCTCGTTGCTACCCGCGTAGATCATCAGCGACTTCGCGTCGCGCGCGAGCTGCTCCACCTTGTACTCGGCCATGTAGCCGTTGCCGCCGAACAGCTGGACGGCCTCCATGGCGACCTCGGTGGCGGCGCGCGAGGAGTACAGCTTCATCGCCGACGCCTCCGCCAGGGTCACCTTGTTGCCTGCGGCGGTGCGCTCGATCGCGTTGAACACCATGTTCTGCACGTTGATCCGAGCGACCTCCATCTCCGCCAGCTTGAGCTGGATGAGCTGGAACTGGGCGATCTCCTTGCCCCACAGCTTGCGGGTCTTGGCGTAGTCGATGCACAGCCGGTGGCACTCGTTGATGATGCCCAGCGCGAGCGACGCGATGCCGATGCGCTCGGCCGCGAACGACTCCTTCGCGCTCTCCTTGCCGTCGCCCTTGGCCGGGTTCTCGGTCTCGCCGAGCAGGCGGTCCTTGCTGATGCGGACGTTGTCGAAGAACAGCTCGCCGGTGGGCGAGGAGTTCATGCCCATCTTCTTGAAAGCCGGGCTCTGCGTGAAGCCCTCCATGCCCTTGTCCAGCACGAAGCCGAGCACCTTGCGGTCGCGCCGGTCGACGGAGGAGTCGCCCTCGTCGAGCTTGGCGTAGACGATGGTGACGTCGGCGTACGGGCCGTTGGTGATGAAGGTCTTCTGGCCGTTGAGGATGTAGTCGTCACCGTCGCGGCGGACGTAGGACTTCATGCCGCCGAAGGCGTCCGACCCGGAGTCGGGCTCGGTGATCGCCCACGCGCCCACCTTCTCCATCGTGACGAGCTCGGGCAGCCAGCGCTTCTTCTGCGCCAGGGTTCCGCGGCTCCGCAGCGTGCCGACCGTCAGGCCGAGGCTCACGCCCATCGACGCGACCAGGCCGAGGCTCACACCCGCGAGTTCGCTGTTGAGGATGACGCCCATGCTGCCCGCGCCGCTGAAGCCACCGCCCTTCTCCCCGGACTCGGGGACGGTCTCGCCGCGCTCGCGCGCCGCCTCCTTCGCGAAGGCCTTCTCGAGCGCCTCGCTCGCCATCTCGTCCATGCCGAAGGTCGAGTACATCTTCCTGATGATCTCGAACGGGGGCAGCTCGCCACTCTCGAGCTTGTCGACGTGCGGCTTGATCTCCTTCTCGATGAAGCCACGCAGGGCGTCGCGGAACATCAGGTCGGTGTCAGACCACTCGTACATGTCGGGAACTCCCCTTGATCGGCGGATCGTGCGCTACGTGCGGCACGGAAGACGGCGCCGCGACTGCGCGGACACTCACCCCAAATATAGAACACGTTCTTGTTTTGGGACAGCATCCAGCCGGGCGAGCCCGGACCGGACGGCGGACGCGGGCGCGGCCGTCGACCCTGGACAGACCGATTTTCCGGGGAGCACACTGGCACCGGCGAGAGGATCCGCGATGGCCGAACCCCGAATCGAACCCGCCGCGCCCGACTTCCACGCGTGGGGACCGCAAGGAAGGCAGGCGTGATCACCCGGTACCGGCTGGCCTACCGGCTCGGCTTCACGCCGTGGGAGTGGGCAGGCCGGTCGATCGGCACACAGCTGACCGCGTTCCTCGACGGCCAGGACGCGTCGGCGGGACCACCGGGAAAGGCCCTCGACGCGGGGTGCGGGACCGGCTCCCACGCCATCGAATTGGCCCGTCGCGGCTGGCGGGTGACCGGAATCGACGCCGTGCCGCTGGCGGTGACCCGCGCCCGAGCGCGGGCCGCAGAGGCCGGGGTCGAGGTGACGTTCGTGCTCGGCGATGTGACCGAACTCGAGAAATCGGTCGGCCGCGGATATCGATTCGTGCTCGACATCGGGTGCTTCCACGGTCTCACCGCAGGCGAGCGGGACCACTACGCCGGCGAGCTCACCCGGATCACCGAGCCAGGGGCGAGCCTGCTCATGTTCGCTTTCGGCCCCGGCCGACGGGGACCACTCCCCCGCGGCACGGACCGCGCCGAGGTGGAGCGAACGTTCGCCGGGTGGCGGATGATCTCCGACGTCGCGGACACCGGCGCGCTGCCGCCATCGGTCCTGCGAGCGAACCCACGCTGGTTTCACCTCGCACGGTCCTGAGGTGGGCGGGTGTCGACCTCGCCCTCAGGCCACCGCGGGCCGGTCTCGCCTGCTGGTCTTCCGATGGTGCTTGCGCCCGGTCAGCGCCCAGCGCCGATCGGCAACCCGGGTGGTGCGGTGGTGGCGTTCGATGGTGAACTCTGTGATCGGTAGCCGCTCCAGCAGGCGGATGTCCGCACACGGGTCGCCGTTCACGCCCTGCTCGAGCAGCGAGAACGCCGTGTGGTTCACGGCGTGGATCGCGAGCCGGAGCGCGTCGAGCGCGGTCGGTCGCGGTCCGAATCTGGCGAGAGTGTGCCTACCCTGCACGGTGGTTCCGACCACCGCATAGAAGTGCCATTCCCCGGCGTACTCCGAGTCGCCCGAATCCACGGGCTCGCCTGGCTGGTGTGTGGGACCGGATACAGTGCCCATCTTGCGCCTTCTTCCGTCTTCCGGTGTGGCGTCTCTACGACGGTAACGCGGGCCACCGACACCGTCCGTGTGCCTCGCCGGTGCGCGATACGGGTTTTCTCCGGCTTTTCCCCTGCGAACCGGGGAGCCGTCGACGTGGCACCATCGCATTCACGCACCACAAGTGATTCGTCACCCACACCGGGAGTGATTGCTCGTGACCCTTTCTCTCGACGAGGCCGCGGAAACCCTGGCCGCGCAGCCGTTCAGCACGCTGGTCGGTGCCCGGTTGACGGCCTTCACCGACGGCGCCGCCACCCTCACGATCCCGATCCGACAGGAACTGCTGCAGCAGCACGGGTTCGTACACGGCGGTGTGCTGTCCTACGCGGCGGACAACGCGCTCACCTTCGCGGCGGGCAGCGTGCTCGGCCCGAGCATCGTCACCTCGGGGTTCAGCATCACCTACCTCCGTCCCGCGACGGGTACCGCGTTGCGCGCGGAGGCGACCGCGGTGAGTTCGGGCCGCAGACAGGCACTGTGCCGCTGCGAGATCTATGCGGACACCGAGTCCGGGCCGGTGCTCTGCGCCGCCGCCCAGGGCACCGCCTCGGTCATCGACCTCGACCGGACCGCCACCACCGCATGAGCGCCGGGGCCACCGTGATCGGCGGCGGTGTGATCGGGCTGACCTGCGCGCTCGAACTCGCGCGGGCCGGACACGACGTCACCGTGCTGACGGCCGATCCGGCAGAAGAGACGACCTCCGCGGTCGCTGCGGCGATCTGGTTCCCCTACGAGGCGGCACCCGCCGATGCCGTGCTGCGCTGGTCGACAGAGTCCGCGGCGGTGTTCGCCGGCCTCGCAGCGGACCCCTCGGCGGGGGTGACCCTGCGAACCGGCACCGTGCTCGAGCGGTCCGCTGCGCCGGACCGCTGGTGGACCCCGGCCGTGCCGGGGCATCGGGTGATCCCGGGCGAGGAATTGCCGTCCGGCGTGACGAGCGGGGTGCGCTGCACGGTCCCGGTGATCGACATGGGCCGATACCTGCCGTGGCTGGCCCGCCGGTGCGAGGCCGCGGGCGTGCGGGTGATCAGGAGACGGGTCGACGACCTCGCGGAGGTCACCGGCGAGCTGATCGTGGTCGCGGCAGGGCTGCGGTCGGCCGCGCTGACCGGGGACGCCCCACTGACCCCGCTGCGCGGCCAGGTGGTGCGCGTGGCCAATCCGGGGCTGACCGACTGGCTGATCGACGACGACAACCCGGCCGGGATGGCCTACGTGGTGCCTCGGTTCGAGGACGTGGTGTGCGGCGGCACCGCCGAGCCCGGATCCTTCGACACGGCCGTCGATCCCGAGGCCGAACGCGCGATCCTCGAGCGGTGCTACGACCTGGTGCCCGAACTGCGGGGCGCTCCGATCCTCTCCCGCGGCGTCGGCCTTCGTCCGACCCGGCCCTCGGTGCGACTGGAGGCGCTACCCGGCGCGCGCCGGATCATCTGCTGTTACGGGCACGGCGGCGCCGGGGTGACCCTCTCCTGGGGCTGCGCGCGCGAGGTGGCCGCCCTGGCGGGCCGAGCCTGACTACTGTTGAGCCAGTCGCAGTTTCGTCGTCAACCGCTCGAGCTCGGCGAGCTCCTCCCTGTCGAGGGCGGTGCCGACGTGGCGCCGGATCTGCGCGGCGTGCCGCCTGCCGATGCTGCGCTGCATGGCTCGCCCCTGCTCCGTGAGCGCCACGATCGTGCCCCGCCGGTCGTGCGGATCCGGCAGCCGATCCAGCAACCCGGCCTGCTCGAGTCGCTCGACCATGCGGCTGAGGGACGGCTGGGTCAACAGGATCTCCCGGTTCAGCTCGTGCAGTCGGGCCCGTTCGTCCTGGCGGCGACTGAGCGTGAACAACACGTCGTACTCGCGGCGGCCGAGGGGATCCCAGGCGTCGGCCGACTCGAACCGCCGCATCAGTGCCACCTGCGCACGGAACAGCGCCTCCCATGCGTCGGCGGCCAGCTCGGTGGTGCTGCGCGGCCGCCCGCCGCCGGACGGTTCAGCGGGCGGCATCGGTCGACGCCTCGAGGGTGTCGACGCGACCGTTCCGCTGCGCCAGCAGGCTCGCGTGCGTCGGCGGGTTCTCCGGCACGTGGGCCGGACGCCGGGCCGCGAACTCCCGTCGCAGCACCGGGGCGACCTCGGAGCCGAGGAGGTCGAGCTGCTCGAGCACCGTCTTCAGCGGCAGGCCCGCGTGGTCGACGAGGAACAGCTGGCGCTGGTAGTCGCCGAAATAGTCCGCGAAGGCCAGCGTCTTCTCGATCACCTGCTCGGGCGTGCCGACGGTCAGCGGCGTCTGCTCGGTGAACTCCTCCAGCGAGGGTCCGTGACCGTAGACCGGCGCGTTGTCGAAGTAGGGCCGGAACTCCGCGACCGCGTCCTGCGAGTTCTTGCGCATGAACACCTGTCCACCGAGGCCGACGATGGCCTGGTCGGCGCTGCCGTGCCCGTAGTGCTCGAACCGCTCGCGGTACAGGTTGATCAGCGCGATGTAGTGCTCCTTGGGCCAGAAGATGTTGTTCGCGAAGAAGCCGTCGCCGTGGAACGCGGCGATCTCGGCGATCTCCGGGCTGCGGATAGAGCCGTGCCACACGAACGGCGCGATCCCGTCGAGCGGACGCGGCGTGGACGTGAAACCCTCCAGCGGGGTGCGGAACCGGCCCTGCCAGTTCACCACGTCCTCGTCCCACAGCCGACGCAGCAGCTGGTAGTTCTCCAGCGCGAGCGGGATGCCCTCGCGGATGTCCTTGCCGAACCAGGGGTACACGGGCGCGGTGTTGCCGCGGCCCATCATCAGGTCGACGCGGCCGTCGGCGAGATGCTGCAGCATCGCGTAGTCCTCGGCGATCTTCACCGGGTCGTTGGTCGTGATCAGGGTCGTCGAGGTGGACAGGATCAGATTCTCGGTCTTGGCGGCGAGGAATCCGAGCATGGTCGTCGGCGAGGACGGCACGAACGGCGGGTTGTGGTGCTCGCCTGTCGCGAAGACGTCGAGACCCACCTCCTCCGCGTGCTTGGCGATGGTCGTCATCGCCTTGATGCGCTCGTGCTCGGTCGGCGCCCGTCCCGTGGAGGGGTCCGGCGTGACATCGCCGACGCTGAAGATTCCGATCTGCATGGTGACTCCCTCGAGCTGAATGAACACGTCCACTATTTCAATACGTTTGCATGAACTTCCAACCGCCCCGGACTCCGGGGTATTCCGCCCTCACACACCACCCCCTTGGCGCGGCGGATAGGGGAAGCCGGACCGATCGGGGCAGCCGCCACCCTGCCCCGATCGGCACCCCCTAATCACCCCCTAATCCGCCGTCACTTCCGCCGATCGGCCGGGCATCCGGCGTACCAATGGGACTCGACGCCGACCGGCGTCGCTCACCACGCGACAGGAGTACTCATGTCCTTCTCTGCCCTCTTCTCGTCCCTGTTCTCCTCGGTGTTCGGTGGCCAGTTCGACAGCGGCTCGCTCGGCGGCACCATCGGCGGCGGCGCCGGCGGCGGCGCGAACGGCGGCGGCGCAGCCGGATTCGAGTCCTGATCCGCCCCGCGGCCGTGGCCTAGGGGGCACGAAACGACGATGGCCCGCACTCCCCCTCGGGGAG
>NZ_JBSGTR010000081.1:0-21311 GCF_053607505.1 Rhodococcus sp. NPDC055112 | reverse complement strand
CGGTACCCGCACCGGGGTACCGATCGCGCACAGTTCGCGCAGCGCTACTCGATCTACTTGATCGCGCCGCGGGCGGTCTCGTAGGCAGCGCCCACCCGGTACAGCCGCTCGTCGGCCATCGCCGGGGCCATGATCTGCAAGCCGACGGGCAGCCCGTCGTCCGCGGACAAGCCCGAGGGCACCGACATCGCGCAGTGCCCGGCCAGATTGGTCGGCAGGGTGCACAGGTCGGAGAGGTACATCGCCAGCGGATCGTTGACCTTCTCCCCCAGCTTCCACGGGGTGAAGGGGCTTGTCGGCGAGACCAGCACGTCGACCGACTCGTAGGCCTTGTCGAAGTCGCGCGCGATGAGTGTGCGGACCTTCAGCGCCGAGCCGTAGTAGGCGTCGTAGTAGCCGGAGGACAGCGCGTAGGTGCCGATCATGATGCGGCGCTTGACCTCCTTGCCGAATCCGGCGGCCCTGGTCGCGGCCATCACCTGGTCGGCGCTCATGTTGCCGTCGTCGACCCGCATGCCGTACCGCATCGCGTCGAAGCGCGCCAGGTTCGACGACACCTCGCTCGGCAGGATCAGGTAGTAGGCCGCGAGCGCGTGCAGGAAGTTCGGGCAGGAGACCTCGACGACCTCGGCACCGAGCTCGGTGAGCTGCGCGACGGCAGCGTCGAAGGAGGCGATGACGCCGGGCTGGTAACTCTCCGAGTGCAATTCCTTGACGACGCCGACGCGCACGCCCTTGAGGTCGCCGCTCGCACCCTGACGGGCGGCCTCGACCACCGGACGGACCGGCGCGTTCACCGAGGTGGAGTCGCGCGGGTCGTGGCCGGCGATCACCTCGTGCAGGAGTGCGGTGTCGAGGACGCTGCGGCCACACGGGCCGCCCTGGTCCAGCGAGGACGCGCACGCGACCAGACCGAACCGGGACACCGTGCCGTACGTGGGCTTGGTGCCGACGGTGGCGGTCACGGCCGCGGGCTGACGGATCGATCCGCCGGTGTCCGTGCCGATGGCCAGCGGCGCCTGGTTCGAGGCGAGCGCGGCGGCCGAGCCGCCGCCGGAGCCACCCGGGATCCGGGTGGTGTCCCACGGGTTGCGGGTGGGCCCGTAGGCCGAGTTCTCGGTGGACGAGCCCATCGCGAACTCATCCATGTTGGTCTTGCCGAGCACCGGGATGCCGGCCTCGCGCAGCTTGGTCGTCAGCGTCGCGTCGTACGGCGACACCCAGCCCTCGAGGATCTTCGATCCGCAGGTGGTGGGCATGTCGGTGGTGGCGAACACGTCCTTGAGCGCGAGCGGGACACCTGCCAGCGCGGAGGCGGGCGCCTGGCCGGAGCCGAGCGCGTCGTCAACGGACTTGGCCGCGCTCAGCGCCTGCTCCCCCGCGACGTGCAGGAAGGCGTTGATCTCGCCGTCGACCGCGGCGATGCGGTCCAGGTGCGCCTGCGTGACCTCGACGGAGGACACCTCGCGGGCGTGAATCTTCGAGGCGAGGACGGAGGCGTCCAGGCCGGTCAGGTCGGTGGTCACTGCTCTTCCCCCAGGATCTGCGGCACGGCGAAACGGTCCTGCTCGACGGCGGGCGCGCCGGAGAGCGCCTGCTCGGGGGTGAGTCCGGGAACGATGACATCCGGGCGGGTCACGTTGGTGATCGCGTTGGGGTTCGCGGAGGGCGGCACATCGTCCGTGGCGACCTCGGCCACCGTCTTGACATGGCTGAGGATCGAATCGAGCTGGCCGGCGAACTCGTCGAGTTCGGCGTCGGACAGCGCGAGCCGGGACAGCCGGGCGAGGTGGGCGACCTCGTCACGGGAGATGGCAGGCACCGCGTGGGCCCCTTTCAGGTCGGAGACAGCGATCGCCCCTAGCCTAGAGCGTCGCCGCCCGGCCGCCGCAGCCAGAGCCGGGGCAGGACGCGCCCCGGCCGCGACGCGACTTCATTTCCGCGACGGAACGATCACATGTCGCCCGTGTCACCGAACCGCGGCGAGCTGGGAATCCGACGGGCAGCGGCGAATTCGCGGACACGTCCGGGCCGCACGCGGACCGGCAACGGTGCAAGGATGGGGTCAGGGCGAACCCACCGTTCCCCGACCACCCGCCATCGAAGGAACGCCCCGTGTCGTATCTCCTGCGTGTCCAGCTCCCCGATCGTCCAGGAAGCCTGGGCTCGCTGGCCGTCGCGCTCGGCTCGGTCGGAGCCGACATCCTCTCCCTCGACGTGGTCGAGCGGGGCGCCGGGTACGCCGTGGACGACCTCGTCGTCGACGTGGCGCACGGCTCGTTGCCGGACACGCTGCTGACCGCAGCGGAGCAGCTCGCCGGCGTGCGCGTCGACTCGATCCGGCCCTACACCGGAATCCTCGACACCCACCGGGAACTGGAGCTGATCGATCAGGTCGCCACGGCCACCGACGACCGGCTCCAGGTCCTCGTCGAGGGCGCCCCCCGCGTACTGCGGGTCGGCTGGGCGACGGTGATCGGCATCGGCTCACGCGGGACGTTCCGGGTGGTCGGCAGTTCGGGAGCTCCCGAAACCCATGCCGGGGAGGCGCCATGGATGCCACTGACCAAGCCGACGGTCCTCGACGGCGAGGCCGACTGGGTGCCGACGGTGTGGAAGGACATGAACACCACGCTCGCGGCGGCCCCCCTCGGGCATTCCGACCAGGCGCTGCTGCTCGGCAGGCCTGGCGGACCGGAGTTCCGGCCGTCCGAGATCGCGCGGCTCGGCTACCTGGCCGGCATCGTGGCGACCGTGCTCAGCTAGTCCGGGGCTGTCGCGGGCTCAGACGAACTCGCGCACCAGCACGGTGAGCGGGACACCCGGCATCGGCTCCCAGTCACGCTGGGGCGCGGGGACGAAATCGTTGCGATCGTAGATGCGGCGGGCGTCGACCATGTCCGCCTCCGTCGAGATCACCACGCGCGCGAGCCCGCGGTCGTAGGCCTCGTCCAGGACGTGCTTCACCAGTGCCGAGCCCACGCCCTTGCCGCGGGCGGTCGGCGCGACCGCGAGCATCCGGAACTCCAGTTCGCCCGGCTCCGCGACGTCGGCGAAGGGGGTGCCCGGCTCGGCGATCGTCAGCGAACCGACGATCTCGTCACCGGCCACGGCCACCACGACCTCGGCGTGCTCCGCGCGGGTCGCGGTATCGCGCAGGCGGTCCACGTACGCGCTCGTGTCCGAAACGAATCCACCGTCGACGTAGACATCGACGGTCAGCTCGCCGACGGTGTCGTAGTCGGCGGGCGTTGCGGGGCGAATCTCGATCATGGGGTCACTATCGCAGGAGTTTCGTTGGTTTCCGTCACGCGTGCGGGCCGATTGTGAACAACCTCACCCGCGTGCCGCCGTCGGCGTGAGGCTCGCGAGCTGGGCTTTTGCCCGCAGCAACAACGCACTGTCCCCGAACTCGTGCCACAGGTATTCCTCCTCGAGCGCGGCGTCGTAGGCCCTGCGCACCGCCGCTGGGCCCACCACCGCTTCGAGGAGCATCAGGTGCGACGCGCCCGGCGCGTGCCAGCCCGTGACCAAGCCGTCCACCACCCGGGCCGGCCGCCGCGCGCTCAGCACCAGGTCGGTCCAGCCGGCCCCTGCCACCGCGGCCCCGCGCTCGGTGGCCGCGGTTTCGAGGGCGCGGGTCACCGTGGTGCCGACCGCGATGACCCGTCCCCCTGCGGCGTGTCGATCGTTGATCAGCCGGGCCGTCGACTCGGGAACCTCGTACCGCTCGGGGATCGGCGGCTCTCCTGGCTCGGCCGATGAGACCGAGGTGTGCAGCAGGATCGGCGCGACCGCCACCCCCGACACGGCCAGCTCGGTCATCATCGCGTGCGTGAACGGCCTTGCCGCGCTGGCCATCTCCGCACTCCCCTGATCCCTTCCGAAGATGGTCTGGTAGTACGGCAGCGGCCACCGCTCCCGCACGTACGCGTAGGTGATCGGCCGGCCTGCGATCGCCAGCAGATCCCGCGCGACGTCCGCGACGCCGTCGATCTCCGCGCGCCACAGCCTGATCGACTTCCGCGGCCAGGGTTCCCGCAGCGTTGCCTGCGCGCCGAGCGGAAGGCGAATGCGCATGCCCGCCGCGGCGGCGCCGAGCGGCCCGGTGGCCGGACCAGGCGCGCGCACCTCCACCACCCAGGCGCCGTCGTCCAGCGGCGTGGAGAAATGCACGACCACCCGGCCGACACCGTCGACGGTGCCGTCGACCGCGGCGGCGAGGGTGGCCGACGTGTTCACGATCACCACGTCGCCGGCACGCAGATATTTCGGCAACTCGTGGAAACGGGTGTGTGCCACCCGCTCCCCCTCGGCAACCAACAGGCGCACGGTGTCCCGCAACTGCCCGCGGCTCTCCGGCGGGCCGCTCGCCTCCAGCCGGTCCGGCAGCACGAAGTCTGGCCCGGCCGCGGCCTCGAACCCCACCTCCGTCACGACGATGCCGCCCCGGTCAGCAGGTCGGCCGCGCGATAGCGGCCGCTCGCCGGTCGGGTGTCGAGCAACCGCATCAGCGCGGGCACCACCGTCTCGGGTTCGGGCCGGTCGGAGATGTCCTCGCCGGGGAACGCCGCCTGGTGCATCGCGGTGCGCATGTCGCCCGGGTCGAAGGCGTACACCGAAAGCTCCGGATGCTCCACGGCGAGCACCGCCGTCGCGTGGTCGAGGGCGGCCTTCGCCGCGCCGTATCCGCCCCACCCCTCATAGGCCTCGACCGCCGCGTCGGACGACACGTTCACGATCACCCCGCCCGCGCGGGTCACCGGTTCGAGCAGCGCGGAGATCAACGCCAACGGCGCGAGTACGTCCGTCGCGAACACGGCCGCGAGCTCGGCCTCCGGGTACTGCGCGAGCGCGGGCATCGGGCTCGGTCCGAGGGCGCTGGCGTTGTTGAGCAGCAGGTCCAGTCGCCCTCGGGCCGCGATCTCCGTGGCGAGCCGTCGACGGTGCCCGGCATCGGTGACATCGCCCTGGCACGTGGTGATCCCGTTCGCGTGCGCCGCGACCCGTTCGAGTGGCGCCGCGTTGCGGCCGGTGATGATCACCTGCCAGCCCCGGTCGGCCAGCGCGAGCGCCACCGCCCTGCCGAGGCCGGCCGATCCGCCGGTGATCAACGCCGTGTAGGTGTCGTTCATCAGTGCTCCTTGCGTCCGGTGACTCCTGGGACCATCCTGAAAGCTCAAGTTCACTTGATGTCAAGGACCGCAGGTGAGGAGCTGCCCATGCGCACCACGGATCTGCTGACCGTCGGCGAGGTGGCGCGGCGCAGCGGCCTTGCCCCGTCCGCACTGAGGTACTACGAGGACCAGGGCCTGATCTCGTCGAGCAGGACGTCGGGCAATCAGCGGCGCTACCAGCGCAGCGTGCTGCGCAGGATCGCCTTCGTCCGCGCCGCCAGGAGCATCGGGCTCAGCCTGGACGAGGTCGCCGAGGCGCTCGCGCAGCTGCCGGACGGGCGTGCCCCGACCCGGGCCGACTGGACGAGACTCTCGCAGAGTTGGCGCGGCAGGCTCAACGAGCAGATCGACGCCCTGATCGCGCTGCGCGACGGGCTCGACTCCTGTATCGGCTGCGGGTGCCTCTCCCTCAAGACGTGCGCGCTGTCGAACCCGGGCGACGCCGCCGCGAGTTACGGACCGGGCGCGGCCTACCTGCCGAAGGCACTGCACCGCGACGACGCGGACCGTACCGCCTGAACGCGCCTCGTCTCCCCGCCCCTACTCCTACAGCCTGGCGCGCAGGGCGCGCACGAACCAGTCGAGCGCGGCCGCCGAACTGTCGGGCGCGGCCCATCCGTTGACCACGGCGAGCAGCCGCAGATAGCGCTCCCGGCGTGGGTCGTTCGCGGCCTCCAGCCGCGACAGCAGCCGCCGCCGAAGCGCGACGTCGTCGTCGGAATGGCCGCGCAGTCGGGCGTAGTCCGCGGTCACCTCCGCCACCACCGGGTCGGACGCGGGCGAGGCCGGGTCCATCCCCGTTGCCAGCATCGGCTCGGCGTGGTCACGGACGACGGCGACGATCTCGCGGTGTACTCCCGCGCGGCCGTCGTGCGCACGGTCGTCTGCGTGGCCGCTCGCCATCTCCCGCATGACGGCGCGAAAGTCCGGATCCCAGGACAGCTCGGCCAGTTCCACCCACGCCTCGACCTGGTCGGCCTCGGGATTGTCGGGCAGTTCCGGGGTCATCGAGCGCATCATCCCCTCGAATGCGGGATCGGCGTCCAGCCCGCCGAAGGCGTGGTCGAGGAAATCGCCTATCAGGCTTCGCCGTTCGGACTCGGACAGCTTGGCCAGCTTGTGCACGAGCCGCATCTCCTCCGGTCCGGAGCCACGCTTGGCCACCACCGACAACACCGTCCGCCGCAGGCGCAGCGTCCGGATCTGCGCCGCCAGTGCCTCCGCGTGCGCCGCCGCCACCTCGGGCAGGGAGGTCTGGCGGTCCAGGACGCCCTTGATCGTGGCCAGGTCCAGTCCCAGTTCGCGCAATGTCCGCACGAGGTCGAGCCGCGCGACCGCGTCGACGTCATAGAGCCGGTAGCCCGCCGGACTGCGGCCGGTCGCCGGCACGATCCCCCGATCCGCATAGAACCGAATGGCCTTGACCGTCAGTCCGGTTCGCCTGGCCAGATCACCGATCGAGTAGAGCGCGTCGTCGTCCATGTCCCCACTCTCGCGTCTCCCGCGGCGGGAGACTCAAGTCCCGTGCCGCGGTCATCGCTCCGACCTGCGGAAACGAGCTCCGAAACCGTTGCGTCGATGCTAGCCTGGATGAACGCGGCGACCGGAAAGGCGCTTGTCGATGAATGGACACATTCGGAGATCGGCCACGGTGGCGCTGGCGCTGGCCGCCGCAGCGTTGGTGATCGCTCCGCCTCAGGCGCAGGGCTTCGCCGAGGACATCTGCTACTCCCCTGGCGGCGCTCCGCCGCACAGCTGTTCACCCTTGCCGCCCCCGTGTCCCCTTGACGATCCGAACGGGCCGATCTGCGGCCTCGAGGCGTTCGCGCGCTATGGGTACACGCTGCGACAGCCGCTCGGCGGGCGCAGCCTCGTGCACGCCGACTCGACCTACATCATCGCCCGCACCGTCGGCTTCTCGGAGCGCGATGCGTACTGGATCGCGGCGTACGACGAGGCGACGGACCTGGGCACGTTTGCGCCACGCGACGTGAACGGCCAGCTCGTCGCCGACGCGGCCGCCTTGACCACCAAGGACATCGGCGGTCTGGTCCGTACGCATTTCGCCACCGGAGGGTTCCTCTTCCACTTCCTCCCGACGATGCCTGGGCCGCTCGATCCCGGGTCCAACGGGCTGCGACCCGACGTCGACGATCCCGCACACGAGGTCATGCTCACGCACGTCCGGCGGTGGGCCATGGCCGGGCCTGGCAGCGGCACCCCGCTGTGCACGGCCGGCTTCACCAACCGTTCGGCGAACGGCGACTATGCCACCGGCGCAGCCTGTTACGACGACCCGCAGCCCGCGCAGATCAACGGCGTGTACAGCGTGCAGAGCCCGGTCGCGATCCCGTTCACCAACACCACAGGAGAGCAGGTCATCTCCGGCGACGTTCGATCGTCGCAATTCGACTCCTGGATCGGTGACGATTCCTGGAACGCGAGGATCGGCATCTACATCCACGCACTCGGTGATCGCATCTCGCACCACGCCTGCACCGATGCCGGCACGATCACCCCGCCCGCGCCGGACCGGCCGGATTTCCGCATCGATCTGAACAAACCCACCTGTGACCAGGGCCCACACGCGGTCCGCCACGAGTACGAGACCGGTGTGGATTTCGCCGGCCTCGAGCCGGAGGACCAGACCACGGAAGCGGCGCTGTCGATGGTCTATGACGAACTCGTCGAGTTCGCACGGATCCGCGGAACCCTCGACGCCGAGGCAACCACGCCCGCGACCAAACAGGCACTCGTGAACGACGGCCTACTGCCTGCCCTTGAGGTCAGAAATCCGGTCGAGCGGATGGCCGCCGTCACCGGGGTCGGTTGCCGGTTCGGTGTTCCGGCATTTCCTGGAAGTCCAGCGTGTCGGGGCTGAGAAACCGTCGAGCCAACAGATCGACGGTAGATCAACGCGCCCGTGTCGTCCGCCCGATGCTCGGGCTACCCGGCGGTGTCGGCGTCGCCCTCCCCGCTCGCCTGCGTGACAGCATCCGGACCGCCCTCGAGCAGCAGCCGGAACCCGTCCTCGTCGAGCACCGGCACCCCGAGCTCGATCGCCTTGTCGTGCTTGGAACCCGGGGCCTCGCCCACCACAACGAACGCGGTCTTCTTCGACACCGAGCCCGCGGCCTTGCCACCGCGGATCAGGATGGCCTCCTTAGCGCCGTCGCGGGTGAACCCGACGAGCGATCCGGTGACCACGATAGAAAGCCCCTCGAGGTTGCGCTCGATCGACTCGTCGCGGGCGTCCTCCATCGACACCCCTGCGGCGCGCCACTTCTCGACGATCTCGCGATGCCAGTCCACCGCAAACCATTCGACGACGGCGGCTGCGATGGTGCCGCCGACGCCGTCCACGGCCGCCAGTTCCTCCACCGAGGCGTTCTCGATCCGCTCGAGGCTGCCGAACTCTGAGGCCAGCGCCCTGGCCGCGGTGGGCCCGACGTGCCGGATGGACAGCGCCACCAACACCCGCCACAGCGGCTTGTCCTTGGCCGAGTGCAGGTTGTCGAGGAGCCTGCGCCCGTTCGCCGACAGCGCCCCCGCCTTGGTGGTGAACAGCGAGGTCTTCATCAGATCCTCGGCGGTGAGCGAGAACAGGTCGCCCTCGTCGGTGATCACGCCCGACTTGAGCAGCTCGGTCGCCGCCTCGTAGCCGAGCACCTCGATGTCGAAGGCGCCGCGGCCCGACACGTGAAAGACCCTCTCCCGCAACTGCGCCGGGCAGGACCGCTGGTTCGGGCACCGGATGTCCGCATCGCCCTCCTTGGCGGGTGCCAGCTCGGTGCCGCACTCGGGGCAGTGTGTTGGCATCACGAACTCGCGCTCGTCCCCGGTACGCACGTCGACCACGGGGCCGAGCACCTCCGGGATGACCTCCCCCGCCTTCCTGATGACCACCATGTCGCCGATCAGCACGCCCTTGCGCTTGACCTCGGACCCGTTGTGCAGCGTCGCGAGCGAGACGGTCGAGCCGGCCACCGTCACCGGCTCCATGTAGGCGAACGGGGTGACCCGGCCGGTGCGGCCGACGCTGACACGGATGTCGAGCAGCCGGGTGGTGGCCTCCTCCGGCGGGTACTTGTACGCGATGGCCCAGCGCGGCGCCCGCGAGGTGGACCCGAGCCGCCGGTGCAGCGCCATCTCGTCGACCTTGACCACCAGGCCGTCGATCTCGTGTTCCACGTCGTGGCGGTGCTCGTCCCAGTACGCGACCCTCGCCACCACCTCGTCGACGCCGCGGACCCGCGCGGTGTGCGTGGACACCGGCAGCCCCCAGGCCGCCAGCGCGGTGTAGGCGTCGTGCTGGGACGCAGGCGCGAAGCCCTCGATCCGGCCGAGCCCGTGGCAGATCATGCCTAGCCGCCGCTTGGCGGTGACCGCCGGGTTCTTCTGCCGCAGCGATCCGGCCGCCGAGTTGCGGGGATTGGCGAACGGCGCCTTGCCCTCCGCGACCAGCGACGCGTTGAGGGCCTCGAAGTCCTCGAGCCGGAAGAACACCTCGCCGCGGACCTCGAGCAGCGACGGGATCGGGAACTCCTCGCTCGGCGTCAGCACGTGCGGGATCTCCTCGATCGTGCGCGCGTTGAGGGTGACGTCCTCGCCGGTGCGGCCGTCGCCGCGGGTGGCGCCGCGCACCAGCCTGCCGTTCTCGTAGACCAGGTTCAGCGCGACACCGTCGATCTTCACCTCGCACAGGTAGTGCAGGTCGGAACCGGCATCGGCCTCCACCCGACGCACCCAGGCGCGCAGTTCCTCCTCGTCGAAGACGTTGTCCAGGCTCAGCATTCGTTCGAGGTGGTCGACCGCGGTGAACTCGGTGGCGAAACCGCCGCCGACGAGCTGGGTGGGCGAATCGGGAGTGCGCAGGTCGGGCCGGGACTCCTCGAGCGCGATCAGCCGGTTCAGCAGGGCGTCGAACTCTCCGTCGGAGATGATCGGCGAGTCCCGCACGTAATAGCGGAACTGATGCTCGCGCACCTCCTCCGCGAGCCGCTGCCATTCGTCGCGCTCGTCGGAGGTCGCCGCTGACAGTGCTGCTTCAGACCCCTTGGCTGCGTTCTCGTCCACGCCGGAAGGTTATCGCAGCAGGCAGACAACGCCGCCGCTCGAGCGGACGCCCGCGGGTCCGATTCAGTCGAACTCGGCGCCGTCGGCGAACGCCCTCGTCAGCTCGGCAGCGCGGCGCAGCGCCGCCCGCGCCCACTCCGGGCTCGCGCCCGCGAGGCCGCATCGCGGCGTCACCGTCACCTGCGATGCGAGGACGGATCGCGGGAACCCCAGCCGGTCGACGAGTGTCACCGCGGGCTCGGCGAGTTCGCGCCAGCCAGGCGCGGGCTCGGCGCCGAGGGTCGGGACCAGCCCCAGGGCCAGCGCGATGCCGTCCTCGAGCAGTTCACCGACCCCGTCGAGGTCAGCGACCGTCAGCTCGCTCAGGTCCAATCCGATCATCGCGGCCCCGCTGCGACGCAGCAGCCCCAGCGGCAGACCGGCGGCGCAGGAGTGCACCAGCACCGGCGACTCCAGCCGGTCGATCACCGACGACAGCACGGCGAGCGCCTCCGGTTCCGGCATCGCGCGAGGGGTCTGCAGGATCGAGACGCCTGCCAGCGAACCGGCCAGCACCGCGGGCAGTCCTGGCTCGTCGAGCTGCACCACGACCGGCGAGCCGAGCCTGCGGGCAACCTCGGCGACGTGCACGCGCAGCCCCTCGGCCAGCGATTCGGCGAGGTCGCGCAGCGCGCCCGCGTCGGTGAGCACGCGGTGCCCGCCGGACAGCTCGACCTGTGCCGCCAGCGTCAGCGGCCCGACCGACTGGACCTTCACCGGCTGATCGGTGCCCCGGCGCCCGGCGACCTCCCAGGCCTCCTCGAGCGCGTCCAGGTCGCGCCGGAGCAGGTCGCGGGCCCGACGCGTGACCGCTCCCGGACGCTGCGCGAGCCGGTAGGCGGTGGTGGAGGTGTCCAGCGGCAGGTCGACCAGCAGCGCGGCCGCGCGGCCGATCATGTCCGCGCCGACGCCGCGGTCGGGCAGTTCGACCAGGTGCGGCAGGGCAGGCAACTCGCCAACCACGATTGCGGCGGCCTCCCGCGGATCGGTGCCGGGCCAGGAACCGACGCCGGTCGCGACGCCGACCGGGATGGACGGTGCCGTCACCGACGGTCCGCGCCGGTTCCGACGATGGTGCCGCTACCGAGGACCTCGTCACCTGCGGGGTCCGGCCGGTACAGCACGACGGCCTGCCCCCTGGCCACGCCGGTCAGCGGCTCGCGCAGCTGCACGTCGAGTCCGCCGTCGACGGGCACGACCACGGCCTCGGCCAGTCCGCCGTGCGCCCGGACCTGCACCACGCACTCGATCGGTCCCTGCGGCGCCGAGCCGGAGGTCCAGATCGCGCGCTCGGCCGCGATCGACCAGACCTGCAGGCGCTCGGCCGAACCGACCGTGACGGTGCCGGTCTCGGGTTCGATGGCGGTGACGTAGCGCGGCTTGCCGTCGGCCGCGGGGCCCTGCACACCCAGTCCCTTGCGCTGGCCGATGGTGAACCCGTGCACGCCCTCGTGATCGGCGAGCACCTCGCCGGAGTCCGCGTCGACGACCTTGCCGGGCCGGACCCCGATCTTGGCGCCGAGGAAGGCCCGGGTGTCCCCTGACGGGATGAAGCAGATGTCGTGGCTGTCGGGCTTGTCCGCGACCGCGAGCCCGCGCTCGGCGGCCTCGGCGCGGATCTGCGGCTTCGGGGTGTCACCGACCGGGAACATCGCCCGGGAGAGCTGCTCGGCGGTGAGCACGCCGAGGACGTACGACTGGTCCTTGTCGGCGTCGACCGCACGGCGGAGCACGCCCTCCTCCAGGCGCGCGTAGTGACCGGTCGCGACCGCATCGAAACCGAGCGCGATCGCGCGGTCCGCGAGGGCGGCAAATTTGATCTTCTCGTTGCAGCGCAGGCAGGGGTTCGGCGTCTCGCCCGCGGCGTAGGACTCGATGAAGTCCTCGATCACGTCTTCCTTGAAACGGTCCGCGAAATCCCATACGTAGAAAGGGATCCCGAGGATGTCGGCGGCGCGGCGCGCATCCCCGGCGTCCTCCTTGGAGCAGCAACCGCGTGATCCGGTACGCAGGGTCCCCGGTGCCGTGGACAGTGCCAGGTGCACGCCGACCACCTCGTGTCCGGCGGCCACCGCTCGCGCCGCCGCCACCGCGGAGTCCACTCCGCCACTCATCGCCGCCAGTACCCGCATCAGCGTGCCCCTCCCCTGGCCCCGGCGCCCGCCAGGCCTGCCATCCTGGCCCGCTCGACCACCTGCGGCAACGCCGCGATCAACGCATCGACATCGGAAGCGGTCGAGGTGTGTCCCAACGAGAACCGCAACGACCCGCGCGCGACGGTCGGGGCGACGCCCATCGCGATGAGCACGTGACTGGCGCTGGCGACCCCGGCCGTGCACGCCGACCCGGTCGAGCACTCGATCCCCGCCGCGTCGAGCAGCATCAGCAGCGAGTCACCCTCGCAGCCGGGAAAGGTGAAGTGCGCGTTGCCGGGCAGTCGCTGATCGCCGACCGGGCCGTTCAGCACCGCGGTCGGCACGGCCGCGCTCACCCCGGCGATCAGCCGCTCGCGCAGCCTGATCAGCTCGGCGGAGCGAGAATTCATGTCCGACACCGTCTTCCGCAGGGCGGTTGCCATCGACACCACCGCCGCGGTGTCCAGGGTGCCCGCCCGCAGGTCGCGCTCGTGGCCGCCACCGTGCAGCAGCGGCACGCACGGCACCTGGCGACCGAGCAACAGCGCTCCTGCGCCCTGCGGCCCCCCGAACTTGTGCGCGGCGATGCTCAGCGCGGAAAGACCGCTGGCCGCGAAGTCCACCGGCAGCTGGGCCACGGCCTGCACCGCATCGCTGTGGATCGGTACCCCGAATTCGGTGGCGACGCCGGCGAGTTCGGCGATCGACATGATCGAACCGACCTCGTTGTTCGCCCACATGACGGTGACGAGCGCGACCTCGTCGGCGCTCGCGGCCAGCTCGACCCGCAACGCGTCGGGGTCGATGCTGCCCTGCCGGTCCACCGGCAGCCAGGTGACCTCGGCGCCCTCGTGTTCGACCAGCCACTCGACCGCGTCGAGCACGGCGTGGTGCTCGACGGCGCCCGCGATGATCCTGCGGCGGCGCGGGTCGGCGTCGCGGCGGGCCCAGTAGATGCCCTTGACGGCCAGGTTGTCGCTCTCGGTGCCGCCGGAGGTGAAGATGACCTCAGACGGCCGTGCGCCGAGGTCGGCGGCGATGGACTCTCGCGCCTCCTCCACCCGGCGGCGGGCCGCGCGGCCCGAGCCGTGCAGCGAGGAGGCGTTGCCCACCGTGGCGAGCACCGCGGTCATCGACTCGATGGCCTCGGGCAGCATCGGTGTCGTCGCAGCGTGATCGAGGTAGACCTGGGATGGCGCGCTGGACCGCAGGGTGGCGTCACTGCGGTCGGAGGAGCTCGGGTGGGGCGTTGTCATGACCTGACCAGGATAGCCCGTCGCCCGGGGTCCGCTGCGACCGCGACTGTGCTGGTAGGCCCGCTCACGCCGCCGCGGTCTGACGGCCCTCCATGCTGTCGAGGATGTCCTGCACGGTCAGGTCCGCGCCGAGGATCTCGCGCGCCGCCCGCTCGCAGCGCCGCGCCAGCTCCCTGCGGTCGGCGCCCGGCTCCTCCAGCGGCGCGAGCAGCACCTCGACGTCGAGTCTGCGCAACCCGATGGTCCGGCGCAGCGACCCGGCCAGCGTCTGATCCCCGACGAAGCAGGCCGTGGTGTCCAGCCGCCCGTCCGGCGTGCAGTACCTGATCCCGACGGGCTGCACCAGCGCGCCCGCCTCGACCGCGGACTGGAACAGGGCGGGGCGGAAGCTGCCGTAGGCACGCCCGCACCAGGTGGTGCCCTCGGGGAAGGCCACCACCCGCCCACCGGCCCGCAGCCGCTCCGCGGCCTCGTCGACCGCGCCGGGCAGCTCGGACAGCCGTGCCCGGTCGATCGGGATGATCCGCATCCGCCGCGCCAACGTCCCGAGCAGCGGCCAGTCCAGCAGGTCCGCCCTTGCCACGAAGTCGGCGGGCCCGAGCGCGCTGAGCACGAGCACGTCCGCCCAGGAGACGTGCCCGGCCACCACCAGCACTCCCCGTTCCCCCGGATCGAGGTCGAGGCCGCGCTCGTCGCGGACCCGCAGCCGCACCCCGAGCCCGCGCAGCGCGGCCCTCGAGTAGCCGCGCTGCAGCGAGCGACGCCAGGTTCCCGGCAGCACCCCGCCCGCAAGCAGGACGGGCAGCGAGAGCAACATCGCCGCGAGCATCGCGCACCGCGCGACCACCCGGGCCAGGCCTGCCCGCTCCGTCGCGGTGGGCAGGCAGCCGTCCCCACAGGGGCTCGAGGGCATCCAGTCGTGCGTCATCGGACGATCATCGGGACGGCGGCGGCGGCCGACCGCAGCCGGCTCAGGTAGCGCTCGTCGGCCTCCGTCATGCCCAGCAGGGCCACGAAGTCGGCGACGCCGAAGTCGGGGTCGTAGGCGGGCTCCCCGCAGATCGAGGCGCCAAGGCGCAGGTACCCGCGGAGCAGCGGGGGCAGCACCGTGCGGGCGGGGGCCGCGATCTCGTCCAGGCCGGGCACCGGCCGCAGCGGACGCACCCGCAGGTCCGGGGCGGTGGCGTGCGCGTCGAGAAGTCGGTCGCGGACCCCGCGCACGTTCGCGCCGGGCAGATCGCTCGGCCGGGCCTGCATCGGCACCGACACGCACCCCATGGCCCAGCGGTAGCCGGTGAGCTCCAGGTAGTTGAGGATGCCCGCCCACATCAGGCCCAGCACCGAACCGGAGCGGTGATCGGGGTGCACGCAGGCCCTGCCCATCTCGACGAGCTGCGGGCGCAGCCGATCGAGCGCGGCGAGGTCGAACTCGGTGGCGGTGTAGAGCCCGCCGGCGGCGATCGCGGCGTCCGGGGTCAGCATCCGGTAGCAGCCGACGACCTCGTCGGCCAGCTCGTCGCGCACCAGCAGGTGATCGCAATACTCGTCGAAGTGGTCGGCGTCGAGACCGTCGGAGATGCCGCGGACCGCGCCTTCGAAGCCCGGTTCGGCCGCGAACACCCGGTAACGCAGCCGCTGGGCGGCGATCCGGTGCTCGCGGTCCGAGGACAGCAGCAGGGTGTATCTGGGGACGGTGGTGACGCTCGGGCAATCGTTGATGAGGACCGGCGTTGTCGTCATGCCCGAAGAGTCACCGAGCCGGGCGGCCTCCCGGCATCAGGTCGGTGTCGTGTCGATGCAACTTCGGTGAACACGACGGCGGCCCCGCTCCCAACCAGGGAACGGGGCCGCCGAAAGGTGACGCGGGATCAGCCCTTGTGAGCCTTGACCGCCTCGGTGAGCTGCGGTGCGACGTTGAACAGGTCGCCGACGACGCCGTAGTCCGCGATCTCGAAGATCGGGGCCTCTTCGTCCTTGTTGACGGCGACGATGGTCTTCGACGTCTGCATGCCTGCGCGGTGCTGGATGGCGCCGGAGATGCCGAGCGCGATGTACAGCTGCGGGGAGACCGTCTTACCGGTCTGACCGACCTGGAACTGGCCCGGGTAGTAGCCCGAGTCCACGGCGGCACGCGAGGCACCGACCGCGGCGCCGAGCGAGTCGGCGAGCTCCTCGACCACGCTGAACTTGTCGGCGCTGCCGACGCCACGGCCACCGGAGACGACGACCGACGCCTCGGTGAGCTCGGGGCGGTCGCCGCCGACGATCGGGTTGCGCGAGGTCACCTTGACGGCGCTCTCGTCCTGAGCGGGCACCTCGACGGTGACCTGCTCGGCGGCCCCGGCCTGCGGCTGGGCCTCGACGGCACCCGGGCGAACCGAGATGACCGGGACCTCGCCGTTGGCCTTGGCCTCGACGGTGAACGCGCCACCGAAGATCGAGTGCACGGCGCTGCCGTCGGCCTTGACCTCGATGACGTCGCTGAGCAGGCCGGAACCGATCCGCGCGGCCAGACGTCCGGAGACCTCTTTGCCCTCGGTGGTGGCGGCGGTGATCACGGCGGCCGGTCCGGCGGACTCGACCAGGGCGGCGAGGACGTCGACCTTCGGGGTGATCAGGTAGCCGTCGATGTCATCGGACTCGGCGACGTAGATCTTCGCGGCGCCCGCGGCAGCCAGCGCCTCGGCGAGCTTCGCCGCGGTTCCGGCCGGGCCCGCGACGACCGCGGCCGGCTCACCGAGCGCGCGCGCTGCGGTGATGAGCTCGGTGCTGACCTTCTTGAGCGCACCCTCGGCGTGCTCGACGAGCACAAGTACTTCTGCCATTGCTGTCTTCTCCTACGTGTGGGTCTGCTGGTTGAGGGGCGCGATCAGATGATCTTCTGGCCGACGAGGTAAGCGGCGATCTTGCTGCCGCCATCGCCCTCGTCGGAGACGCGCTCACCAGCGGTACGCGGGGGCTTGGGGGTGGACGCGGTGACGGTGGTGCCCGCGTTCGCGACGCCAACGGTCTCCGGGTCGACGCCGAGGTCGGCGAGGGTGAGGACCGAGACTTCCTTCTTCTTCGCGGCCATGATGCCCTTGAAGGACGGGAAGCGCGGCTCGTTGATCTTCTCGGTGACCGAGACGATGGCGGGCAGCGAGGCCTCGAGGCCGAAGATGCCCTCGTCGGTCTCGCGCTCGCCGGTGACCTTGCCGTCGGCGACGGTGAGCTTGCGCAGCTGGGTGAGCTGCGGGATGCCGAGGTACTCGGCGATGATGGCCGGAACGGCGCCGACGCGGCCGTCGGTGGCCTCGTTGCCTGCGATGATCAGGTCGGCCGGCTCATCGTTCTCGAAGCCGATCTGGCCCAGCGCGGCGGCCAGGGTCCAGCCGGTCTGGATGGCGTCGGAGCCGTGCAGGGCCGGGTCGTTGATGTGAACGGCCTTGTCGGCACCCATGGACAGCGCCTTGCGGATGGCATCGGTGGCGCGGTCCGGGCCGGCGGACAGCACGGTCACCTCGCCCCCCTGCGCCTCCTTGATGAGCAGGGCCTCCTCGACCGCGCGCTCGTTGATCTCGTCGAGCACGGCGTCCGCGGCCTCGCGGTCCAGCGTGAAGTCACCATCGGTGAGCTTGCGCTCGGACCAGGTGTCAGGAACCTGCTTGATCAAAACGACGATGTTCGTCATGGGTCTTCGTCGACCTCCTGTGTATTTCTGCCTGATGATCGAGAGCAGCTCCACGTCGAGGAGGAGCGCTCGCGTAACCGTCTCGTTCGCACGTCGGGTGTGCGTCAGATTACCCCATGTTAAGTTACCCGCGAGTAACTTGGGTGGGAAACCTCGTCCACCATAACGGCCAGGAGGATCATTCATGCCTGTGATGTGGACCACCCCGACCAGTTCTGACACCGAGGGCACTAACCTCCCAACGGTGAGCGATTCATCTGTCTCGACCCCGGCCATGTCCGTCGACGCCGAATACAACCCGACGGCTGCCGAGGCGACCCCGCAGCCGAGCGAAGCGACCCTGCCGCTGACCGGCGAGCGCACCGTCCCAGGCGTGCCCGAGGAGAACTACTGGTTCCGCCGTCACGAGGTGGTGTACCGACAGCTGCTCGAGCGCTGCGCCAGCCGCGTCGTTCTCGAGGCCGGGTCCGGAGAAGGCTACGGCGCCAACATGATTGCCGATGTCGCCGAGAAGGTCATCGGGCTCGACTACGACACCTCCGCCGTCGAGCACGTGCGTGCCCGCTACCCGCGCATCGACATGCGCCAGGGCAACCTCGCGGACCTCCCGCTGCCCGACGCCAGCGTCGGGATCGTGGTCAACTTCCAGGTGATCGAGCACCTGTGGGACCAGGCCCAGTTCCTGGCCGAGTGCTTCCGCGTGCTCACCCCCGGCGGCGAGCTGCTGATCAGCACCCCGAACCGGATCACCTTCTCCCCCGGCCGGGACACCCCGCTCAACCCGTTCCACACCCGCGAGCTCAACGCCGCCGAGATGACCGAACTCCTCGAAGAGGCCGGCTTCGTCGTCGACCTGATGACCGGCGTGCACCACGGGCCCCGCCTGCGCGAGCTCGACGAGAAGCACGGCGGCTCCTTCATCGACGCCCAGATCGACCGCGCGCTGGCAGGCGAGCCGTGGCCGGCGGACCTCGTCGCGGACGTCGAGGCCATCACCGTTGACGACTTCGCGCTCATCGAGCCCGACATCGACGCCAGCCTGGACCTGGTCGCCATCGCACGGAAGCCCGCGGTGTCAGGGTGAGCCAACCGACCGGAGCTGCGCAGGAGCCGGGCATGTTCTGCCTGGTTCTGCACTCACACCTGCCGTGGTTGGCAAACCACGGCAGGTGGCCCGTCGGCGAGGAATGGCTCTACCAGTCCTGGGCGGCCACCTACCTGCCCGTGGCCCGCGTGCTGCGCACGCTGGCCGCGGAGGGCCGCACCCGGCTGCTCAGCCTCGGCATCACCCCGGTGCTGGCGGCCCAGCTCGACGACCCGCACTGCCTGGCCGGGATGCACCACTGGCTGGGCAACTGGCAGCTGCGCGCCCACGAGGCCGCGGGCATGCGCGACCAGGCGCACCGCGACCTCGGTGCGCGCGAGCACCGACTCGCCGCGGAGGCGCTGACCGACTTCGAGGAGCGCTGGGCGCACGGCGGCTCGCCGGTGCTGCGCGGGCTCGTCGACGCCGACGCCATCGAGCTCCTCGGCGGACCGCTGGCCCATCCGTTCCAGCCGCTGCTCCATCCGCGGCTGCGCTCGTTCCAGCTCACCGAGGGCCTCGCCGACGCGAAGGCGCGTTGGGGCACAAAGCCCTCCGGGATCTGGGCACCCGAATGCGGCTACACGCCCGGGATGGAGCGGGAGTACGACGCCGCGGGCGTGCAGCACTTCATGGTGGACGGCCCGTCGCTGCGCGGGGACACCTCCCTCGGCCGCCCGGTTCGCGAATCCGACGTGGTGGCCTTCGGCCGCGACCTGCAGGTCTCGTATCGGGTGTGGTCGCCGAAGTCGGGCTACCCGGGCGACGGCGCCTACCGCGACTTCCACACCTACGACCACGACACCGGGCTCAAGCCCGCACGGGTCACCGGGCGCACCGTCGACTCGAAGGACAAGGCGCCGTACGACCCCGAGCTCGCGGCCGCCGCCATCGACCGGCACGTCGCGGACTTCGTCGACACGGTCAGGTCCCGGATGCGCTCGGAGAGCGAACGCATCGGCAGGCCCGCGCTCGTGGTGGCCGCCTTCGACACCGAACTGTTCGGACACTGGTGGTTCGAGGGTCCGCAGTGGCTGGAGAAGGTCCTGCGCGCGCTGCCGGAGGCGGGCATCCCGGTCGGCACCCTCGCCGATGCCAGGGCGGCCGGCTTCGTCGGCGAACCGGTCCAGCTCGCGGACTCCTCCTGGGGTAGCGGCAAGGACTGGCGGGTCTGGGCAGGCGATCAGGTCGCCGACCTGGTCCAGCTGAACACCGAGGTCGTGCAGACCGCACTGGACGCGGTGGACAAGGCCCGCGGGGCGCAACGCGCGCCCGGTCGGCCGGAACTGCGGGATCGGGTCAACGACCAGATCCTGCGCGAGGCCATCATGACCGTGCAGAGCGACTGGGCGTTCATGGTCAGCAAGGACTCCGCCGCCGGGTACGCCCGTGACCGCGCGCACCTGCACGCCCACGCCACCCGGGAGATCGCGGGCGCCGTCGCCGCGGGCCACCTGGACCGAGCGCGGCAGCTGGCCGACGGCTGGAACCACGCCGACGGGCTGTTCCCCTCGCTGGACGCCCGGCGGCTCCCCGACGACGCGATCGGCGGTCCCGCATGAAGGTCCTGATGGTCTCCTGGGAGTACCCGCCGGTGGTGGTCGGCGGGCTCGGCAGGCACGTGCACCACCTGGCCACCGAGCTGGTGCAGGCAGGTCACGAGGTGGTCGTGCTCTCGCGGCGCCCCACCGGCACCGACGCGTCCACCCACCCGACCATCACCCACATCTCGGAGGGTGTCCTCGTGGTGGCGGTCGCCGAGGACCCGGCGCACTTCGTGTTCGGCGAGGACATGCTGGCCTGGACCCTCGCGATGGGGCACGCCATGGTGCGCGCCGGCGTCGCGCTCGGCAAGCCCGGGCTCGGCGACGGCTGGCTGCCCGATGTCGTGCACGCGCACGACTGGCTGGTGGCGCACCCGGCGATCGCGCTGGCCGAGTACTTCGACGTGCCGCTGGTCTCCACGCTGCACGCCACCGAGGCAGGCAGGCACAGCGGCTGGATCTCCGGGACGATCAACCGTCAGGTGCACTCCGTGGAGTGGTGGCTGGCCAACGAGTCGGACGCGATCATCACCTGCTCCGCCTCGATGGAGGAGGAGGTCACCGAGCTATACGGTCCGCAATTGCCGCCGATCACGGTGATCCGCAACGGGATCGACGTCACCACATGGAACTACCGGCAGCGCGCGCCGCGTTCCGGCCCGCCGCGGCTGCTGTTCGTCGGCAGGCTCGAGTACGAGAAGGGCGTGCAGGACATCATCGCCGCGCTGCCCCGGATCCGGCGCAGCCACCCTGGCACCACGCTGGCCGTCGCGGGTGAGGGCACCCAGTTCGAGTGGCTGCAGCAGGAGGCGCGGTCCAACCGGGTCCTGCGCTCGGTGACCTTCCTCGGCAGTCTCGACCACACCGAGCTGCTGGGCTGGCTGCACGCGGCGGACGCGATCGTGCTGCCGAGCCGGTACGAGCCGTTCGGCATCATCGCGCTCGAGGCGGCGGCGGCGGGCACCCCGCTGGTCACCTCCACCGCGGGCGGGCTCGGCGAGGCAGTCGTCGACGGCGTCACGGGCATGTCGTTCCTGCCCGGCGACGTCGAGGGACTGACGTCGGCGGTGCGCGAGGTGCTCGACGACCCCGCGGCCGCACAGCGCCGGGCCGAGGCGGCCCGCGAACGGCTCACCGCCGACTTCGACTGGCACAGCGTGGCGCTCGACACCGCGCAGGTCTACCTGAGCGCCAAGCGACGGGTGCGACACCCGCTGGCACGCCCCGACATCCCCCAGCGGCCGCTCCCCGGCCGCTAGGCGGCTCCGCCGCCTGTGCGCGGTTGATGAGTCCAGGGACTCGTCAACCGCGCACAGGCGCGTAGCGCCTC
>NZ_JBSGTR010000080.1:0-21384 GCF_053607505.1 Rhodococcus sp. NPDC055112 | reverse complement strand
CATGCGCGGGGGCACCGGTGTTTTCGTGTCCTTATCGTTGCTTCACAGATCTGACTTCGCCCTTCGATGGGGCGGTCTGCATGCTTTCCTGAACGGGTGAACTCAGGATCTCCTGTGGTGAGCAACAGCACGCGGACGCTGAACCTGGCCCTGGCCACGTGGGTGTCCGCGATCAACTTCTGGGCCTGGAACATGATCGGCCCCCTCTCCACGACCTACGCCGAAGCGCTGCCGCTCAGCGCGAGCCAGGCTTCGATGCTGGTCGCGACCCCGATCCTGGTGGGATCGCTGGGGCGCATCGTGGTCGGCGCACTGACCGACAGGTACGGCGGCCGCGTGATGTTCATCGCGATCTCGCTGGCCTCGATCCTGCCGGTGCTCGCGGTCGGCTTCGCCGCCGAGATGGACTCCTACGCACTGCTGTTGCTGTTCGGCTTCTTCCTCGGCATCGCGGGCACCATCTTCGCCGTCGGCATCCCGTTCGCGAATTCCTGGTACGAGGCGTCCCGTCGCGGCTTCGCGACCGGTGTCTTCGGCATGGGCATGGTCGGCACGGCGCTGTCCGCGTTCTTCACGCCCCGGTTCGTCCGCTGGTTCGGCCTGATCCCCACCCACGTGATCATCGCGGTTGCGCTGGCGGTCACCGCGGTCGCGTGCATCCTGGTGATGCGGAACTCGCCGAGTTTCGTGCCGAACACGGACCCGGTGCTGCCGAAGCTCAATGCAGCCGCGAAACTCCGTGTCACCTGGGAGATGTCGTTCCTGTACGCGGTGGTGTTCGGTGGTTTCGTCGCGTTCAGTAATTACCTGCCCACCTACATCAAGAACATCTACGGCTTCTCGGCGGTCGACGCGGGAGCGAGGACCGCGGCGTTCGCGCTCGCCGCCGTGCTGGCGCGCCCCGTCGGAGGCGCGCTCTCCGACAGGATCCCGCCCAAGACGGTGGTGCTGACCTCGCTTGCAGGCACAGCGGTGATGGCCGTCGTCGCGACCTTCAAGCCTCCCGCGGACGTCTGGTCCGCCGTCACGTTCATCCTGCTCGCGCTGTTCCTCGGCATCGGTACCGGCGGTGTGTTCGCCTGGGTCGCCCGCCGTTCACCGGCCGCGAGTGTGGGCAGCGTGACCGGGATCGTGGCCGCCGCGGGCGGTCTCGGCGGCTACTTCCCGCCGCTGATCATGGGCGCGACCTACGACGAGGCGGCCAACAACTACACGGTCGGCCTGATCCTGCTGGCGCTGACGGCGCTCGCAGCGCTGGTCTACACCGCGCTCAAGCTGTCCGCCCGCGAGCCCGAAAAGGTCTACGACACAACATGAGAAGTGCGGTCGAGATGGAGGAGGCTACGTGGCATCCAGCAATCGCACCGGGGGCGCGATCGAGGATCTGCTGCTCGAGGGTGGGCGTTTCTTCGTTCCGGGCACGGTGTCCGGCGACCGGCGCACAGTCAGCCGACAGGGCGGGCGCGAGGGGGACATCTTCTACCGCGACCGCTGGAGCCACGACAAGGTGGTGCGCTCGACGCACGGCGTGAACTGCACCGGCTCGTGCTCGTGGAAGATCTATGTCAAGGACGGGATCATCACCTGGGAGACCCAGGAGACCGACTACCCGACCGTCGGTCCGGATCGGCCCGAGTACGAGCCGCGCGGCTGCCCCCGCGGTGCGGCGTTCTCCTGGTACACCTACTCGCCGACCCGGGTGCGGTATCCGTACGCGCGCGGCGTGCTGGTCGAGATGTACCGGGAGGCGCGGGCGCGTACCGGTGATCCGGTCGAGGCCTGGGCAGACATCCAGTCCGATCCGGAACGCCGCGGCCGGTATCAGCGGGCGAGGGGGAAGGGCGGACTCGTCCGGGTGACCTGGGACGAGGCCACGGAGATGATCGCCGCCGCCCACGTGCACACCATCAAGACCTACGGCCCGGATCGGGTGGCCGGGTTCTCGCCGATCCCCGCGATGTCGATGGTCTCGTTCGCGGCCGGTTCGAGGTTCGTGGAGTTGCTCGGCGGTGTCATGACCTCCTTCTACGACTGGTACGCGGACCTGCCGGTGGCCTCGCCGCAGGTGTTCGGCGACCAGACCGACGTGCCGGAATCCGGTGACTGGTGGGATGCGTCGTACCTGATGATGTGGGGATCGAACGTGCCCGTCACCCGGACGCCGGACGCGCACTGGATGGCGGAGGTGCGGTACCGCGGGACGAAGGTGGTCACGGTCAGCCCCGATTACGCGGACAACACCAAGTTCGCCGACGAGTGGATGCCGTGCGCGGCGGGCACCGACGGCGCCATGGCGATGGCCATGGGGCACGTGATCCTCTCGGAGTTCTTCGTCAAGTCGAGGGTGCCGTTCTTCGTCGACTACGTGCGGCAGTTCACCGACCTGCCGTTCCTGGTCACGCTGGAGGAGCGGGACGGCCGACTGGTGCCGGGAAAGAACCTCACGGCAGCGGATCTCGGCGACACCGGCGAGAACACGGCGTTCAAGCCGGTGCTGCTCGACGGGGCCACCGGGGAGGTGGCAGTCCCGCAGGGCTCGCTCGGATTCCGGTTCGGTGAGGAGGGTGTCGGCAAGTGGAATCTCGACCTCGGCGACATCGCCCCTGCGCTGACCGTGGCTCCCCCCGAGGGCGCGAGCGGCGAGACCGCGCTGGTCACGCTGCCCCGGTTCGACGCCCCGGACGGGCACGGCGAGACCCTCGAACGCGGTGTGCCCGTTCGGGTGGTTGGCAAACACCGGGTGTGCACGGTGTTCGACCTGATGCTCGCGCAGTACGGGGTGGAAAGGCCGGGGCTACCGGGGGAGTGGCCCGCAGGCTACGACGACCCGCGATCGCCCTACACACCCGCGTGGCAGGAGCCGATCACCGGAGTCAGTGCGGCGCAGGTCATCCGGATTGCGACGGAGCTGGCGAACAACTCCATCGAGTCCGGCGGCCGGTCGATGATCATCATGGGCGCGGGCATCTGTCAGTGGTTCCACGGCGACGCCACCTACCGGGCGGTGCTCAGCCTGCTGCTGCTGACCGGGTCGATGGGCCGAAACGGCGGCGGCTGGGCGCATTACGTCGGGCAGGAGAAGTGCAGGCCGGTCACCGGATGGGCCGCGGTGGCGATGGGTACCGACTGGTCGAGGCCGCCGCGCCAGATGGCAGGGACGTCGTACTGGTACGTCCACGCCGACCAGTGGCGCTACGACGGCTACCGCGCCGACGCGCTGGCCAGTCCGATCGGCAGGCACCGTTTCGCGGGCAAACACACGATCGACGTCTTGGCCTCGGCGGTATCCATGGGCTGGAGTCCGTTCTACCCCCAGTTCGATCGCTCCAGCCTGGACGTGGTCGACGAGGCGCAGGCGGCAGGCAAGGACCCGGTCGGGCACGTGACCGAGCAACTGGCGAGCGGTCAGCTGAGGCTCGCGGTGACCGACCCCGACAACCCGAAGAACTGGCCACGCGTTCTCAGCGTCTGGCGGGCCAACCTGCTCGGGTCCTCGAGCAAGGGCAACGAATACTTCCTCAAGCACCTGCTCGGCACCACATCGAACCTGCGGGCCGAGCCGACCCCGGAGCCCCTGCGTTCGAACGAGGTCACGTGGACCGAGGACGTGCCCGAGGGCAAGCTGGACCTGTTGATGTCGATCGACTTCCGGATGACCTCGACCACCCTGCTCTCCGACGTGGTGCTGCCCGCCGCCACCTGGTACGAGAAGGCCGACCTGTCGAGCACCGACATGCACCCCTACATCCACGCCTTCACCGCCGCGATCGACCCGCCATGGGAGGCCCGCTCGGACTTCGACGCGTTCGGCGCCATCGCGCGGGCGTTCTCCGCGATGGCGGCCGAGCACCTGGGTGTTCGCCGCGACATCGTGATGGGCACCCTGCAGCACGACACGCCTGGGGCGATGGCGTATCCCGGTGGCACCGAGTCGGATTGGCGTGAGGCGGGGGCGACGCCGGTACCGGGCAAGACGATGGGACCGCTGGTGGTGGTCGAGCGCGACTATCCGGCGGTCGCCGAGAAGTGGGCCGCGCTCGGTCCGCTGGTGGAGACCGCGGGACTGACCACCAAGGGCGTCACCGTGCACCCGGATCAGGAGGTCGCCGAGCTCGGCGGCAAGCACGGCGTCATGAGCTCCGGCGCCGCCGCAGGCAGGCCTGCGCTCGACACCGCCGAGAAGATGGCGGAGACCATCCTCGCGCTGTCCGGGACCTCCAACGGCAGGCTCGCGGTCGAGGGGTTCCGTGAGCTCGAGAAGCGCACCGGCCGGCCCCTGGTGCACCTGGCCGAGGGCAGCGAGGAACGCCGGATCACCTTCGCCGACACCCAGGCCAGGCCGGTCCCGGTGATCACAAGCCCGGAATGGTCGGGCAGCGAGACAGGCGGGCGCCGGTACGCGCCGTTCACGGTGAACATCGAGGAGCTCAAGCCGTTCCACACCCTGACCGGGCGCATGCACTTCTACCTCGACCACGACTGGATCGAGGAACTCGGCGAGCAACTGCCGATCTACCGCCCGCCGCTGGACATGGCCCGGCTGTTCGGCGAACCGGAGGTCGATGGCTCCCGCGAGGGTGTCGGGCTGGCGGTGCGGTACCTGACGCCGCACTCCAAGTGGTCGATCCACTCGGAGTACCAGGACAACCTCCTCATGCTCTCGCTGTCGAGGGGCGGCCCGACCATGTGGATGAGTCCCGAGGATGCCGCGAAGATCGCCGTGTCCGACAACGACTGGGTCGAGGCGGTCAATCGCAACGGCGTGCTGGTGTGCCGGGCCATCGTCTCGCACCGAATGCCCGTCGGCGTTGTCTACGTGCACCACGCACAGGAACGCACCATCGACGTTCCGCTCACCGAGACCACCGGTAACCGCGGCGGAATCCACAATTCGCTGACCAGGCTGCTCATCAAGCCGACGCATCTGGCGGGCGGATATGCCCAGTTGTCCTTCGCGTTCAACTATCTCGGGCCGACCGGCAACCAGCGCGACGAGGTGACGGTGGTCCGTCGCCGGTCGCAGGAGGTGACCTACTGATGCACCCGAGCGAAGCGAGGAAATCATGAAGGTGATGGCACAGCTCGCGATGGTGATGAACCTGGACAAGTGCATCGGCTGCCACACCTGCTCGGTGACCTGCAAGCAGGCGTGGACCAATCGGTCCGGCACGGAGTACGTCTGGTTCAACAACGTCGAGACGAGGCCGGGTCAGGGTTACCCCCGCACCTATGAGGACCAGGAACGCTGGCGCGGCGGGTGGGTCCGGGATAGCAAGGGCAGGCTGCGGCTCCGTGACGGCGGCCGGATGAAGAAGCTGTCGCGGATCTTCTCGAACCCGAAGATGCCGTCCATCAACGACTACTACGAGCCCTGGACCTACGACTACGAGAATCTGACCAACGCACCGCTCGGCGACCAGATGCCGGTGGCGGCGCCCCGCAGCCTGATCACCGGCAAGCCGATGAAGGTCGAATGGTCGGCGAACTGGGACGACGACCTGGGGGGCTCGCCCGAGATCCTCGCGGGCGATCCGGTGCTGCAGAAGGTGAGCGAAAAGGTCAAGCTGGAGCTGGAGCAGACCTTCATGTTCTACCTGCCGCGGATCTGCGAGCACTGCCTGAACCCGTCCTGCGTGGCCTCGTGTCCCTCCGGCGCGATGTACAAGCGATCCGAGGACGGGATCGTGCTGGTGGATCAGGACAAGTGCCGCGGCTGGCGGATGTGCGTGTCCGGATGTCCCTACAAGAAGGTCTATTTCAACCACAAGACCGGCAAAGCCGAGAAGTGCACGTTCTGCTATCCGCGGGTGGAGGTGGGGCTCCCGACGGTGTGCGCCGAGACCTGCGTCGGTCGTCTCCGGTACATCGGGCTGATCTTCTACGACGTCGACAAGGTGCTCGAGGCGGCGTGCGTGGAGAACGACGCCGATCTCTACGAGGCGCAGCTCGAGGTGCTCCTCGACCCCAGGGACCCCGAGGTGATCGTGGGCGCACGTACCGCGGGCATCTCGGACGGGTGGATCGAGGCCGCCCAGCGCTCTCCGATCCACGCGCTGATCAAGGAGTACCGGGTGGCGCTGCCGCTGCATCCGGAGTTCCGGACCATGCCGATGGTCTGGTACGTACCCCCACTCTCGCCCGTCGTCGACGCGGTCAGTCGGGACGGTCACGACGGCGAGGAGGTCGGGAACCTGTTCGGGGCACTGGAATCGCTGCGGATACCGATCGAGTACCTCGCGGAACTGTTCACCGCGGGCGACACCGCGCCGGTGGACGCGGTGCTGCGCAAGCTGGCGGCGATGCGCGCCTACATGCGTGACATCAATCTCGGGCGCGAGCCGCAGGAGCACATCCCGGCGGCCGTCGGGATGTCCGAGGAGCAGATGTATGCGATGTACCGGTTGCTGGCGCTGGCGAAATACGATGAGCGGTATGTGATCCCGTCCGCGTATGCGGCGGAGGGACACAAGCTCGAGGAGACCGCGACCGAGTGTTCACTCGATTTCGACGGCGGGCCGGGCATGTTCGAGGGCGGGTCGGGCCCGTTCGGCGAGTCGAGCGGTGGACCGGTGCCGGTGGCCGTGGAGACCTTCCATGCGCTCCGGCAGCGCCAGACCACCGAGTCGATGGGCGCGAACGACAGCAGTCCCTCTCGGGTGAACCTGCTCAACTGGGACGGAAAGGGCAAGCCGGACGGGATGTTCCCCTCCGGGAACGGAGATTCCGGGAAGCGTCGGCGGGGGGCGCGATGAGGCTGTTCGGGCGCCGCCCCACCGAGACCGCCACCCGCCGCCTCGTATGGCAGGCATCGTCGCTGCTGCTTGCGTACCCGGACGAGGGGCAGCCGGGCAGGCTCGAGATCGTGGAGAGGATCCTGGGCCACCTGCCGCAGGAGTACCGCGACCCGCTCGGCGTGACGACGTCGTACCTACGCGAGACCGAAACGTTCGAGGCCGCCGTGCGGTACGTGGAGACCTTCGATCTGCGTCGCAAGACCACGCTGCTCCTCACCTACTGGACCGACGGCGACACCCGCAACCGGGGCGAGGCGATCCTGGCCTTTGCCCGGGCCTATCGATCCGTCGGGGCGGAGCCGCCCGAGGGGGAGTCCCCGGACCACCTCGCGGTCGTCCTGGAGTTCGCGGCCATGGTCGACGCGGATGTCGGGGACCGGCTGCTGCGGGCGAACCGCGTTCCGATGCACATGCTCGGCGCCGCGTTGGCCGAGGGCGGGTCGCCGTACGCGCCGGTGCTCGCCGCGATCGGGCAGACCCTGCCCGCTGCGACCGAGCGGGAACAGGCCCGCGCACAGGAGCTGGCAGTCGCCGGTCCGCCCGCAGAGGCGGTCGGCCTGCAGCCGTTCACCCTGACGGTGCCGCCGCGTCGGACCGACGCGACCGGCATCCCACGTAGAGAAGGAGCGCGGTGACCATGTCGGCGGGAGAGATCTTCTGGGACGTCATCCCCTACGTGACGCTCGCGATTCTGGTGGTCGGGGTGTGGTGGCGGTACCGGTACGACAAGTTCGGCTGGACCACCCGGTCCTCGCAGCTCTACGAGAACCGGCTGCTGCGCATCGCGAGCCCGTTGTTCCACTTCGGCATCCTGGTGGTGATTCTCGGGCACGTCATCGGGCTCGTCATCCCGGAATCGTGGACCGAGGCGATCGGCGTCAGCGAACACATGTATCACTGGGGCGCGACCGTGCCCGGCATCATCGCCGGTGTCGCGACGGTAGTCGGCGTGGGTTTGCTGATCTACCGGCGCCGGACCACCGGCCCGGTGTTCACCGCGACCACGGTGAACGACAAGCTGATGTACGTGGTGCTCGTGGCCGCGTTGGCCGCTGGGTTGGCGACCACGGTGATCGGTGCCGCGGCGGGGAACTCGGCGGCCAACTATCGGGAGACGGTCTCGCCGTGGTTCCGGTCGATCTGGATCCTGCAGCCGCGCGGTGACCTGATGGCGCAGGCGCCGCTGCAGTTCCACATCCATGTGGTGATCGCGCTCGTGCTCTTCGCGATCTGGCCGTTCACCCGGCTGGTGCACGCGTTCAGCGCGCCGATCGCCTACCTGTTCCGGCCGTACATCGTCTATCGCAGCCGCGACACGGCGGGTAAGCAGGAACTGGTCGGATCGCAGCCGCATCGTCGCGGCTGGTGACCTCGGCGAGGTGTGTACTGTTTGAGCCTCACACCCGCACAGCTGACGAGGACCGTAGACCCACTTCATGGCCGCACACAATCGCAGTCGAACCTCCGCACTGACGACAAGATCCCAGGACTTCGGAGTCCGGCGCACCGTGCTCCCCGGCGGTCTCCGGGTGGTCACCGAGCACATGCCGGGCGTCCGCTCCGCATCGGTGGGCGTGTGGGTGGGAGTGGGGTCCCGCGACGAGCAACCGTCGGTGGCGGGAGCCGCGCATTTCCTCGAACACCTGCTCTTCAAGTCGACGCCGACCCGAAGCGCCCTGGAGATCGCCCAGGTGGTCGACGGCATCGGCGGTGAGCTCAACGCCTTCACCTCCCGCGAGCACACCTGCTTCTACGCGCACGTGCTCGACGACGACCTGCCGCTGGCCATCGACCTGGTCAGCGATGTCGTGTTGCGGGGACGCTGCCGGTCCGACGACGTCGACGTCGAGCGACAGGTGGTGCTCGAGGAGATCTCGATGCGCGACGACGACCCCGAGGACCTGCTCGGCGACGATTTCCTGACCGCGCTCTTCGGCGACCACCCGGTGGGTCGACCGGTGATCGGCAGCGTCGAGTCGATCGAGACGATGTCCCGGACCCAGCTGCACTCGTTCCACGTCCGCCGGTACACGCCGCAGCGGATGGTCGTCGCGGTCGCGGGCAACGTGGACCATGACGAGACCGTCGCCATGGTGCGGCGCAGCTTCAAGGGGCACGTCACCCGTGGCGCGAAACCGGCGGAGCGGCGGGAGGGCAGGCTCCGGCTGCGCACCGTCCCCGAGCTGACCCTGCGGGGGCGCGACAGCGAGCAGGCGCACCTGTGCATGGGAGTGCGCGCCTTCGGGCGGCACGAGGGGCACCGCTGGGCCTTGTCGGTGCTCAACACCGCGGTCGGCGGTGGACTCAGTTCCCGTCTGTTCCAGGAGATCCGGGAGTCGCGGGGCCTCGCGTACTCGGTGTACTCGAGCATCGACACGTTCGCGGACAGCGGGGCTTTCTCGGTGTACGCCGGTTGCCAGCCGGAGAACCTCGGCGAGGTGACGACGGTGATCCGCGAGGTGCTTGCGAACGTGGCCACCAACGGCATCACTGATGACGAATGCGCGCGGGCCAAGGGTTCGATCCGCGGTGGGCTGGTGCTGGGACTGGAGGATTCGGGTTCCCGGATGCACCGGATCGGCCGCAGCGAACTGAACTACGGGAACCACCGCAGCATCTCGGAGACGCTGGCACGGATCGACGAGGTCACCACCGAGGAGGTGCGCGAGGTCGCCGCGATGCTGCTGAGCCGGCCGTTCGGCGCCTCGGTCGTCGGCCCCTACAAGCGCAAGAGGGACCTGCCCGCCGCCGTCCGCGGAATCGTCTGACGGGGCCTTTCCGATCGTGCTGAACACGGCATACCTGTAGCCCGCGCGGGGGACGCGGGCCACAGGTATGGCAGGAAATCGCTGGGCTTGTGTGGCTACAGGCCTGCGAAGAAGGCGCGGATATCGTCGATCAGCAGGTCGGGGACCTCAAGGGCGGGGAAATGACCGCCCCTGTAGAACTCTGACCAGTGCGTGATGTTGTGGGCCTTCTCGGCGAAGCGTCGGATGGCGAAGTCGCCGTCCTTGAACACCGCCACGCCGGTGGGCACGGTGCCGCGCGGCTTGGGCGCGAACATGGCCGCGTCGTGGAAGCGCTCGTAGTAGTAGTTGGCAACGCTGCCTGCGGTATCGGTGAGCCAGTAGATGCTGACAATGGTGAGCAGGCGATCCCGGTCCACCGCCAGATCCGGCAGCCCATGCGACTGGTCGGTCCATTCCTTGAACTTCTCCACGATCCAGCCCAGCTGCCCGGCAGGCGAATCGGCCAACAGCTGGGCGATGGTGTTCGGGCGGGTGCCGTTGAGCTGCATGTACGCCGAACCGTCGTCCTGGAAGTCCTTCATGGCACCCAGACGCTGCTTCTCGGCATCGGTCAGCGCCGCCATATCGGCCGGATCGCCGGTCGGGAAGGTGACCAGGGCATTGGCGTGCACGCCGATCACGCGGTCGGCGAAGTCGCGGCCGATCCGCGGGCCGATGAAGGCGCCGTGGTCGCCGCCCTGCACGCCGAATCGCTCATAGCCGAGGCGGGTCATGAGTTCGGTGAGGGCGGCCGCCACCCGGCCGTCGTTCCAGCCGGTTTCGGTGAGGGGGCCGGAGAAGCCGTGGCCGGGGAGGGACGGGATGACCAGGTGGAAGGCGGGGGCATCGCCGGACGGGTTCGTGAGCGGGTCGATCAGGTCGAGGAAGTCGACCACCGAGCTGGGCCAACCGTGAATGAGCAGCAGCGGGGTGGCGTCCTCGCGGGCTGAGCGAATGTGCAGGAAGTGGATGTTCTGCCCGTCGATGACGGTGGTGAACTGCGGGTGCTCATTGAGCTCGGACTCGGCTGCGCGCCAATCGAACTTGTCGGCCCAGTAGGCGGCCAGCTCCTTCAGGTAGGAGGTGGGTACGCCGCGCTCCCAGCCGACCCCCGGCACTTCGTCGATCCAGCGGGTGCGAGTCAGGCGGTCACGCAGATCGTCGAGGTCGGCCTGCTGGATGTCGATGCGGAAGGGGCGGATCTCGGTGTTTGTCATGGCATTCATGCTTCCGGTGACGAGGGGGTCCGCGAATCATGAATGTTCGTTATTTCTGGCAGGCATCGCTCGATCCGGCTCTTTACGGCATGATCGGTTCGGTGGTGAACCTCCCTGTCAGTGGCACCTTCGTCGGGCGCGGCGGTGAGCTGACCACATTGCTCGACGTTCAGCGGGATCCACTGGTGCACGCCGTGTTGGTGGCGGGTGAGGCCGGTATCGGGAAGTCTCGGCTGATCGGCGAGTTCACCGATCGGTTGCCTGCGGGAACGCTGGTCCTGATCGGTCGATGCCCGGAGTTCGGCAACGAAGGCGTGCCGTTCGCACCGTTCATCGCCATCATGCGCACGCTGCTTCGTCGGTTGGGTGCCACACGGCTCGCGGCGCTACTGCCCGCGCGCCCGGCACTCGGCCGGTGGCTTCCTGAGCTGGCCACGGAATCGAGCTCGGAAACAGTGGAATCCGATCGCATCCGGCTGTTCGGGGAGATTCTCACGCTGATCGAACGCCTGGCCGCCGCCGACTCTGCCGTGGTGGTGATCGAGGACCTGCACTGGGCCGATGACTCCAGCCGGGAGTTGCTCGCCTTCCTGGTCGCCAATCTGGCTGCCACCCAGGTGCTGCTGGTGGGCACGTATCGGCCCGTCGGCGCGCCCGAAATGCGGCAGATGCTAGCCGAACTCGCGCGCAACCAGGGGGTGCGGAGCATTGCGCCGACCCCGTTCACCAAGCACGAAGTGGGCCGCCAGCTCGCGGCGATCCTCGGAACCGAGCCCGAATCCGACATGGTGGCCAGGGTTTTCGAACGCAGTGCGGGCAATCCGCTGTTCGTCGCTGCGTTGAGCCTGTCGCCGGAGGACGCGCCTGCGGAACTGAGCGAACTACTGCTGGCCTGCCGATCGGGGCTCTCCGACGGTGCTCTCGAGGTGTTGCAGGTCGCCGCCGTGGCCGGATCGCCGGTGGGACACGAACTCCTGGAGGCCGCCGCCGAACTGCCGGAGCGGGCGCTGAATGCCGCGCTGCGCGAGCTCATCGACCATCGGCTGCTGGTCACCGTGGATACCGGTTACGAGTTCCACCACGTACTGCTGAAGCGGGCTGTGTACACCGACCTGCTGCCGATCGAACGGAACCGCCTGCACGCACGGCTGGCGCGACTGCTGCAGGACGATCCGAATCTTGTTCCGGTGGAAAGTCACAGCGCAGAACTCGCCGAGCATGCTCGGGCGGCGGGGGAACTGGCGCTCGCGTTGGAGGCATCCTGGGCGGCGGCGGGAATCGCCGAGCACGCGGGCGCGCACCCGGAGCGGCTCAGGCACCTGGAACGAGTCCTGGAGTTGTGGGACAGAGTCCCGGAGAATGCCGAACGGCCCGTGGCCGACCGCCTCGACGTACTCGAGCAGATCGTCGACGCCTGCTACCGCGGAGCCACCGGCGACCGTGGCACCGAAGCGGCGGACGAGGCCATCGAGGCCCTCGATGCACAGTTGTATCCGCAGCGGGTCGCGCTGTTGCGACACCGGCGGGCGTGTCTGCGGAACAAGGCGGGCAAGGGCGGTCGGGGCGATCTGTTGCTGGCACTGGAACTGCTGCCCCCCGAAGCGCCGACGCAATTGCGCGGGGAGGTGCAGGCGGACCTGGCCGGGACCCTGGCCTTCGGTGGTCGACCGGCGGACGCCGCCCGCCATGCGGCAGCCGCGCTGGAGGTGGGCGAGCAGCTCGCCGTACCGTCGCTCATCGCGCGAGCGAATGCCTACCTCGGCCTGACGGCAACCGAAACCGAGACGGCGGTAGCGCGTTTCGCCGATGCGCATGCGGCCGCCGAGGATCCGCGGACCCTGCTGGACGTGGTGACCTGGGAGTCGGCCCTGCTCGTCGCGGGCGGTGAGTACGAGACGGCGATTCACGCCATCCAGCGGGGCCTACGGGCCGCTCACCAGGCCCTACGATTCACCGAGCAGGGCCCGCTGTTGACGGTGAAGTGGGTGCAGGCGTTGCATGCGCTGGGGCGTTGGGACGAGGCGATGAACCTCGTGGACGAAACCCTCGCGGAGGCCGTTCCACCGCTCAGCGCCGCGGTGCTGCGGTTGAACCGTGCCGGAATCTCCTTGACGCGTGGACATCTGGACAGGGCCGCGGCGGATGCCGATATCGCAGGGGAACTGCTCGGCGGCAGCCCGTGGGCAGGACAGTATCGGCTCGAGTTGGCCGGTGTGCGTTGCCGACTCGCGTTCCAGCAGGGCTCCGACGGCCAGGCCGCGACCATTCTTGCCGAGGCGCTGGTCGGTGACGAGCCGGCACGGCATCCGCGCGAAGCCTGGATGCTGCTCGCGCTCGGCGCTCGAATCCCGGATCTGTCGGTGGATCTCACAGAGCTCGCGGATGTGTTGCCATCGCCGACCCCGGTCGCGGCCGCGTATCGCACGGTCTACACCGCTGTCACCGGCGGTGATTCGATGATCTGGACCGACGCGGTGCGGCAATGGCGAGCGTTGGGGCAGCGCGAGGAGGAGACGAGGAGTCTGCTGGGCGCCGCCGAAGCCGCATTGCTGCACGGGGATCGGACCGAGGCAGCGGCGGCGCTGCGGGACGCGGTGACCATTGCGGCCGACCTCGGTGCGGCCTCGTTGGTTGATGTGGCGCAGAAGTTGGCTTCCCGTGCCCGGTTGGGTCTCGGCACGCCGGCGAAGGGTGCCTCGTCGAGTCATCGGGTTTCCGGCACCCTCGGCCTGACCCCGCGCGAACTCGAGGTACTGCGTCTCGTCGCACAGGGGCTGAGCAATCGACGCGTCGCGGAGGAACTGTTCATCAGCACCAATACCGCAGGCGTGCACGTTTCCCGCATTCTCACCAAGCTCGGTGTGGCGTCCCGCACCGAGGCCGCCGCTGCGGCGCACAGGCACGGGTTGCTCGCCGGCTGAACTGGACACCCCGGATTCGGGGCGGAGCGCTGTGGAAGGCTGGGAGCGTGAACCAGTTGCGTCTGCATGGGCGGCGGGCGGTACCGCTGGCCGTCGTCACGCTCATCACGCTCGTGATGCTGTTCTCGCCCGGTTCCACGGTGCCGAGCGGGCCGCCGAACAGCGACAAGGTCACCCACCTGCTGATGTTCGCGGCCCTGGCCTACAGCGCGCGGTTCGCGGGCGTCGGGGTCACGGCGGTGGTTGTCTGGGCAGGCCTCTACGCGGCGGCGTCCGAGGTTCTGCAGGGTTTGCTGCCGATCCACCGGAGCGCGTCGGTCTGGGACTGGGTCGCGGACATCGTCGGTGTGGCAGTCGGGCTGGGGATCTTCGGGGCGTGGCAGGCTGGACGGGGGAGACCGGCGGCGGGCGGTCGCGACGAGGAGAGGTAGCGGCATGCGGATTCGTGGTGCGGTGCTGGAGGAGATCGGTCGGGAGCGTCCGTTCGCGCAGTCGCGGCCGATCTCGATCTCGGAGCTCGAGCTCGACGGTCCAGGACCCGGCGAGCTGCTGGTCCGCATCGAGGCGGCAGGCCTGTGCCACTCGGACCTGTCCGTTGTGGACGGGAACCGGGTGCGTCCGGTGCCGATGTTGCTCGGCCACGAGGCCGCGGGCCGCGTCGAGCGCGTCGGCGACGGCGTCACCGATGTCCGGGTCGGCGAGCGCGTGGTGATGACCTTCCTGCCGCGCTGCGGCGAGTGCGCGGGCTGCGCGACCGACGGCCGGATGCCCTGCAGCGCGGGCGGTGCCGCGAACAACGCGGGCACCCTGCTCGGTGGCGGGGAGCGCCTGCACCGCGACGGCGAGCCGGTGCACCACCATCTCGGCGTGTCGGGGTTCGCGACGCATGCGGTGGTCGACCGTCGGTCTGTGGTCCCCGTGGGCGACGACGTGCCACCCGCGGTCGCGGCTGTGCTCGGGTGCGCCGTCTTGACCGGCGGCGGCGCGGTGCTGAACGCGGCGCGGACGGCGCCGGGGGATTCGATCATGGTGGTGGGGCTGGGCGGGGTCGGGATGGCCGCGATCCTGACCGCGGTGTCGCTCGGCCTCGGCGAGGTGATCGGCGTCGATGCGATGCCCGAGAAGCTCTCGGTGGCAACCGAACTCGGCGCCACACAGGTGTACACCCCTGGCGAGCTGGCGGAGCGTGGTGTGCGGGCGTCACTGGTGGTCGAGGCGGCGGGGAACGCTCGCGCCTTCGAGGCCGCGGTGGCGGCGACGGCGCCAGGAGGCACCACCGTCACGGTCGGGCTGCCCAGTCCCGAGGCCAGGTCCGCGATCTCGCCGCTGTTGCTGGTCGCCGAGGCCAGGACCATTGTCGGCAGCTACCTCGGATCGGCTGTGCCCTCGAGGGACATCCCGAGGTATGAGCAGATGTGGCGCGAGGGCCGGCTGCCCGTCGAGCGGCTGATCTCCTCGCAGATCACGCTCGACGACATCAATCGCGGCATGGACGAGCTGGCCGAGGGCCGGGCGATCCGTCAGGTGATCGTCTTCGACTGACCCCGCGGCCCGGACCACCAAGGGCGTCCGGGCCACGGGATCCGAATCAGGAGCCGAACAGTTCCTCGAGCGATCCAGCTCCAGGAGTCGCCGGGTTGCACCCGGTGACCGTGACCGTGTGCCACTGGCGGTCGCCGATCCACTCGGGCGTCTCGGTCGGGGTTTGGCCGTTGTTCCCCGGCGGGCCGAGCACCATGCGGTAGTGGATCGTGTGGGTGTCGGCGTCCGGGTTCGGCAGTCCCGGGTCCCAGCCGTTGAGGTTCTTCAGATCCTGCACGTAGGTGGCGGTCACCGGGTCCCGGTCGGACACCATCGTGCGGTTCTCCTGCGTGTTCGGCGGCACCTCGTCCGGCCAGGTCGGCGAGTCCGCCTTTGACGCCATGTTCGGGTCGCCGGTCCGCCAGATCGGGAACCCGACGCCGATGTCGCGGCCGTCGGGCACCTCGTCGTCGATGCGCCAGTCGAGGGTGTACGTGGTGACGTTAGTGCGGTTCTCGATCGTGAACTCGGCCTTGCAACCGCCGAGATCCTTCGCCCAGAACTGCACAGGTCCGGTGCGCTGGCCCTCGTCGGGCGGCGCGGCGGACGCCGGAGCCGACAGCGCCAGAATCGATCCTGCTGCCACGGCCAGGGCCGCGGTCATTCTCACGGAGGCAACCATGTGGATTCCTTTCGTTCCGTGCGGCGGGACTGTAGTCGCCGGCGACCGGCTCCATGGTCGGAATTCGCGGGTTCACGCGATGTGTGACGACGGCTGAAAGTCGGGTGCCGGGGACGCCCGGCTCGGTACTGTGCGATCGGCGATCGGCGATCGGCGATCGGCGATCGGCGAACGTGTCGATCACGAGCTCGGGAGGGTCGTGCCGTGGTGCGGTGGCTGGGAGTGGCGTGTGGGGTGGTGGCCCTGGTGGTCGGGGGCCACGTCGTGAGTGCCTCGGCGACACCACCCGGATCGCATCCGGGTTCCGCCCTTCCTGCCGAGGCCGGTCCCACCACGGTGACCGGCGAGAACGGTGTGATCTATCCCGCCGACTCCTCGGGGCGGGCCGTCCTGCTGCGCGGGTGGGAGTTCTTCGACGACTCGTGCGGTCCTGACTCCTTCACGGCCGCGGCCGAGACCTTCCCGCAGATGGCGGCGCTCGGCTCCTGGTCACCCCCGACCTCAACGATCATTTCCCGCAGTGGGTTCTCGACCGCGCGGGCGGACTGCCGCTGACGACCTCGGTGGAGTTCGGCTCCACGGCGGCCGGATCGTCGGAGAGCGGCCCGTCCGTGCTGGGCAAGCACGGCGACCCCGCCTTCCTCGCCGCCTGGGGCCTGGTGTTCGACGATCCCGAGATCAGGGCCGGGGTCCTGGATCTGTGGCAGACGTTCGTCGAGCGTTTCCACCGGGAACCGTCGTTGTTCGGCTACGACCTGTTCAACGAACCGTGGTTCGACCCCGCGTCGCGGGGTCTCGGCGTGCTCGATCCGCTCGCCGCCGAAGGCGAGAAGCTCACCCCGCTGTATCAGGATCTCGTCGACAGGATTCGAACAGTCGACACGGTGCACTGGGTGCTCGTCGAACCGTTCTGGGGTGGTGTCGGCAGCCGGGGGCTGCCGACACGGCTCGGCGAGATCCACGACCCGCAGCGCAAGCTCGCGTATGCGCCGCACGTCTACGACCTCGTGATGGAGTCGGGTGGCGACTACACCCCGGCCGGCGGATTCGTCGAGCGGTACTGGGACGCGGTGGTGCGGTATCCGCGGGAACACGGCATGCCGCTGCTGATCTGGGAATGGGGAACACGGAATCCCAAGAGCGCGAACGCCGCCCGTTACGTGCAGGAGGTGGTGTCGGGGATCGATGACCACTCCGCCGGGTCGATGGCCTTCGCGTGGTGCGCGGGGCTCGCCGAATGGTGCAACCTCGGGGCGGACGGCCGCCCGGGCGCGGCGATGGCCGCCACCGTCGCCGCGTATCCGCAACGGATCGCGGGACTTCCCGTCTCGCTCGACACCGATCCCGTCCGGACCCACCTGCGCTACCGTCCCGAGGGGGACGATCCGACGGTGATGGTGGTGCCCCGGGCGGCGTTTCCGGCCGGCTACGACGTCGTGGTGGCCGGGGGTTCGCACAACGTCGAGTCCGATGGCGGCGTGGACGTGATCCGGATCGGCGCTGATCCGGGGGCAGCCACGGTCGAGGTCACGGTGTCGGACCGCAGCACCGCGAGGTGAGCGCGCAGCGGCGTGCGTCTGGATCGAGCCGATTCGAGGTCGATGGAAGGCGTTGGCGGCGTAGCATCCGCTCGGTTGCCGAGGGGCAACCGTGTCGAGGGGTGAGGAAAACGCGAATGGTCGAACGTCCTGAGCAGCTCGGTGGCCGACGGGCCGGGGGGTCGGTACCCAGGCTTCTGGCAACCTGCGTGCTGGCAACCGTGACCGTGCTCGGAGGCATGGGAGTTGCAGGGGCCGAGCCCCTTTCGAGTTCGTCATCCGCACTGGACGTGGAGTGGGAAGCGTCATGGGCGGCCTACGAGTTCGAGAAGGGCGTGGCAGGGCCGGCACTGGCGACCGTGAACGTCACCCTGCCGATCACCATCAACGCGCCCATCGATCGGGTGTTCCCGGCGTACTCGAACCTCTACAACAGCCTCGGACGGCACCCGTTCCTGAGCGGCGTGCTCGACCGCCGCACGTACATCGACGGTGACGCCGACGTCTGGGAGTTCATCGCCCTCGAGGACATCCCGGCGGGCTCGGCGTCGATCCCGGGACGCACCGTCGGACAGCAGCGGGTGTACGCCGCCGATCACTGGTACAGCACCGACACCTGGGACGCGCCCGGCGTGATCACCCACCAGAAGGTCACCTTCGCAGAGAACGGCGGTGCGACCACCGTCACCGAGCACCTGACCTTCTCGGCACCGGCGCCGCTGATCGACTACACCGTGCAGAACGGCGTGTCCTCGCACATCGAGAACCAGCAGGCCATGCAACGTGACATCGAGAACGGCACGCTCTAGCCGGTTGCGTAGGCTCTCACTCAGCAACAGTGCGAGCGGACGGAGAGTGAAGCAAGTGACCTCAGCGCCAATCCGGGTCGGAGTCCTCGGTGCCAACGGCAAGGTGGGCCGGGCGATCTGTGAGGCGGTCGAGGCCGCCGCGGACCTCGAACTGGTCGCGCAGGTCGACACCGGTGACCGCATCGAGACCTTCGTCGACACCCGAACCCAGGTCGTGGTCGATTTCACCCACCCCGATGTGGTGATGGGCAACCTGGAGTTCCTGGTCGCCAACCGCATCCATGCGGTCGTCGGGACCACCGGCTTCGACGACGCCCGCCTGGCCACCGTGCAGTCCTGGCTGGTGGAGAACCCCGAGGTGGGCGTGCTGATCGCGCCGAACTTCGCCATCGGCGCGGTGCTGTCGATGCGGTTCGCCGAGCAGGCCGCGCGCTTCTTCGACTCGGTCGAGGTCATCGAGCTGCACCACCCGAACAAGGCCGACGCCCCGTCGGGCACCGCGTACCGCACCGCTGCGTTGATCGCGGCGGCACGCGAGAAGGCCGGACGTGGGCCGAGCCCGGACGCGACCTCCACCGAGCTCGAGGGTGCGCGCGGCGCCGACGTGAACGGGGTCAGGGTTCACTCGGTCCGCCTTGCGGGACTCGTTGCGCACCAGGAGGTTCTGCTCGGAACCCAGGGAGAGACGCTCACCATCCGGCACGATTCGATCGACCGCAATTCCTTCGCGCCCGGCGTTCTGCTCGGTGTCCGGGAGATCGCGGGCCGTCCGGGGCTCACCGTCGGCATCGACCCCCTGCTCGACCTGTGAAGAACGGCACAACCAAGGTAGTCGTCACGATCGCGGCGATCGTCCTCGCGCTCGGCTTCTACTTCGTGCTGCTCGGCCAGCGCGGCCTCGACCTGATCCGGGAGGGGGGAGTGGCGCCGATCGGACTGGGGATCGGCGTGCTGCTGCTGCCGGTGCTGGGCGTCTGGATCGTGGTGGTGACGCTGCGCGCCGGATTCCAGCACCAGCACCTCGCGCAGCGCATCGCGGACGAGGGCCTCGAGCTCGATGTGTCGGAGCTGCCGACGCGGCCGTCCGGCCGGATCGACAGGGACGCCGCGGATCAACTCTTCGCACAGGTGAAGTCGGAGTGGGAGGCGGATCCGGACAACTGGCGCAACTCGTACCGGCTCGCGCGGGCATACGACTACGCAGGCGATCGTGGCAGGGCCCGCGACACCATGCGTCGGGCCGTCGCGCTGGAGCAGGCCGAGCGGGAGCGGGGCTGACCCGCACCGTCGGTCCCGACTCGGCCGTACTCTGGACCGCGTGACGGACGATCGCAGGCAGCCAACCCTTTTGGTCGTGCACCACACGCCCTCGCCCGCCACCCGCGAGTTGCTCGAATCGGTACTGGGCGGTGCCAACGACCCGGAGATCGAGGGTGTCACCGTGCGCTCGCTGCCTGCGCTCGGGGCCACCATCCCGGATGTGCTCGGCGCGGACGGCTACGTCTTCGGCACCTCGGCGAACTTCGGCTACATGTCGGGGGCGCTCAAGCACTTCTTCGACACCGTCTACTACCCGTGCCTCGACGCCGTCGCGGGCCGCCCGTACGGACTGTGGGTGCACGGCAACAACGACACCGCAGGGGCGGTGCGGTCGGTGGACAAGATCGTCGCCGGGCTCGCGCTGACGAAGGTCGCGCAGACGGTGGAGGTCACGGATGGGATCGATGCCCGCGCCCGTGAACTCTGCTACGAGCTGGGGGCGACCGTCGCGGTGACGCTGGCGGAAGCGCAGGGCTGAGCCGGACGCCGCCGCTCATCGGTCGGATGTCGGACCCCGATGGCAGGGTGGGGACATGCTCGAGATGACGGCCGCCGCCGCCAGGCGAACCGCGCTGGCCGCGCAGGGGTTCGCCGATGCCCTCCCGACGACCGCGCCCACCCGCAGGCATCTGCTCAAGGCCGTCGGCAGGACCTCGCTGCTGCAGATCGATTCGGTCTCGGTGGCCGTGCGGGCGCACTACATGCCGGTGTTCAGCCGGATCGGCGCCTACGACCGTGGCCTGCTGGACGACGCCGCGTGGCGGCACACCGCCGCGAAGCCCCGTGCGCTGGTCGAGTACTGGGCCCACGAGGCGGCGCTGATCCCGGTGGGGGACTGGCCGCTGCTGCGGTGGCGGATGCGTGCCTACGCGGGCGGTCGCTGGGCAGGGGAGCGGAAGGTGCTCGAGCGGAACCCGGCCCTGATCCGCGACGTCCTCGACGTGATCTCGGCGGTCGGGTCGGCCAGCGCGGGCGACATCGAGCGGCACCTCGAGATCGACCGGGGCCGCAGGGCCGGTCCGTGGTGGGATCGCAGCGATACGAAGGTCATCTGCGAGCAACTCTTCGCGGCGGGTGCGCTGTCGGTGGACAGGCGGGTCGGTTTCGTCCGGCATTACGACCTCGCCGACCGGGTGCTCCCGGCAGGCGTCGTGTCCAGCCGGATCGAGGACGCGGACGCGGTGCGCGAGTTGATCCGTCGCGCCGCGCGGTCGCTCGGCGTCGGAACGGAGCCGGACCTGCGCGACTACTACCGGCTCTCGCGTGCCCAGGCCGCCGCCGCGATCGCGGATCTGGTGGAGGAGGGGACCCTTGTCCCGGTGACCGTGCGCGGCTGGGGCGCGCCCGCGTACCGCCACGTCGAGGCGCGGACACCGCGCCGGGTCACCGGGGCGGCGTTGCTGTGCCCGTTCGATCCGCTGGTGTTCTTCCGTCCGCGGACCGAACGGATCTTCGACTTCCACTACCGGCTCGAGATCTACACGCCCCAGCACAAGCGGGTGCACGGGTACTACGTGTTCCCGTTCCTGCTCGACGGCGAGTTGGTCGCCCGGGTGGACCTCAAGGCCGACCGCGGGGCGGAAGCCCTCCACGTGCTCGGCGCCTTCGCGGAGGGCGAGCACGGGCACGGGCGCGTGGTGGAGGCGCTGGCCTCATCGCTGCGCGAGATGGCGGCCTGGCTGGGACTCTCGGACGTCAGGGTCGGCGGGGGGGGGGCCGTCCGGGGGCCGGGACCCGCCCCGCGAGCCGACCCCGGCGTGCGGATGCGGGCACCCTCCGGGGGGGCTTAGCAC